>NZ_JBHIMX010000149.1:0-636 GCF_042194435.1 Bartonella sp. LB28NMGDW | reverse complement strand
AAAGTCACTGCTTCAAACGTTTACAACGTACTCAGTAAGACAGCAAAAGGTTTGCCTACAAGCAAATATGAAGACTACAAAACGAAACTCATGATAGAACGCTTAATAGAGGGAATAAGCCAATCTTATACAACACCTGCTATGCAATGGGGCATTGAACATGAAGAGAATGCCTTGAGAGAATATGAATTCATTTATGACGCAGAAGTCACAAGATGCGGGTTTATCCCACACCCAAAAATGAAAATGGCGGGTGCAAGTCCTGATGGGTTCATTGGAGAGGACGGTTTAATCGAAGTCAAATGTCCACAATCAACAACTCATCTTCGTTTTTTTATGTATGACGAAATCAAACCAGAATATCACGCACAAATGCAATTCCAAATGGCATGCACAGGACGCAAATGGTGTGATTTCATTAGCTATAATCCAAACTTTGTAGGCAAATCTACTGGTTTGAGAATGAAAATCAAACGCGTCCTCCGTGATGAGAAACACATTGAAGAGATTAATAAAGCGGTCGAAATCTTTTTAGGGGAAATAGAACAAGAGATGCAAAAGATTTTGGCAAAAGCTGCTTAAACCTATGGGGGTGCTCTCTCCTTCTCCTCTTGCTTAAGCACCCCCACCCATTTA
>NZ_JBHIMX010000148.1:0-645 GCF_042194435.1 Bartonella sp. LB28NMGDW | reverse complement strand
AAAAGCCATAGATGATCGTCTTAGTTTGCAAGATTTGTCTTTTCTTAATACAGTTTCTGAAGACTTAAAAAGGATGGGGTGGACAGTTTATCGCGATAAGAACTATGATCGCAATGCTTATTTTGTAAGTAAAGACCGTATCATCAATATAATGTATAACCTTCAAAGTGATGAAGAAGAGCCGATTGTTGTATTTAAGGCTTCGCTTTCAACACTTGGCTTTTCTACTGCTCATAGAGAGATGTTTCCTAGATTGCCCCAATATATAGCTCTCAAAGAGGCAGAAGAATTTTATACAGTTTCTAGTACTGAATTGGATGAAGGCAAGCTAAAGGAGATTTGTACAGATATACTTGAGTGGGCTGATCGGCAAAATGTCAATCAAAACATCTATGATTATGCCGCTTTGCCAACAAACAGTGAAGCTCACCTTGTGGCACGTCACTTTATAGCACTCATTCTGATTGGTGATATTGAAAAGCTCAAATTTTATAAGGAAAGTTTCAGGGCAAAGAACCATCTAGGCTTTGTGGAAGGTATCACGAAATATACGATTGACAACGCTCTTACTCTTGCACGGGGTTATCGAGCAGGTTTTCCGAAAAATGCACCGATTTTAAGCTTGGATCCGCAAACAGCATCTGT
>NZ_JBHIMX010000147.1:0-648 GCF_042194435.1 Bartonella sp. LB28NMGDW | reverse complement strand
AGCTCATCAACCTGGTGCTTTATTTGGTGTAAATTCAAGGCTTTCTCTGCTGAAGCAAGACTTAAGGCTGGCATTCAGGTGCATTTTTATACTTTTTACAAAAAGGGCTGTTCAAACGCTTCTTGACACTGCGCTGTGGTATGACAGCACCTGGACGACAAATGGGAAGGTTTTCAGCTCTAAAAGTATAACACCAATATGGTCCTCCCCATTTGTAGCGGAATCCTGCTTGAATCATGCAAGCATCGATGGAAGCCTCTGCATTGATGCTTAGCTTTCTATTTTCTGGAAAAACATCATAAGGGGTTGGCATACCACATTCTAACAATGCTTTTCCTACCTCAGTAAAATCTGCTCCTGGTTTCTCCCATGCACTCAAAACTCCTGGTGGAGGCTTGTCGATGTTACATCCAGCAATATTTAACAGAATGAGACCACTTAATAATTTCAAGATTTGTTTCATTTTTTTCTTCCTGAATATTTTGAATAAATTGGCGTACGATTAGGTAATCCATAAGCCTGTCGACATATTGAACCTGCATTACCATAACAAGCATGGACACTGGGGTAGCCCTTAAATATTTGCCATGCTTCTTTCCAAGGACCACTTCCAGGAGGTATTTGCTCAAAAGTGTAAGGATTTTTGCC
>NZ_JBHIMX010000146.1:0-658 GCF_042194435.1 Bartonella sp. LB28NMGDW | reverse complement strand
TTGAGCTTCAAGTAAAGACTCTTATTCATAGAATATACCAAATTTATTGGAACTGTTACATATTAGAGACAACAAGAGACTACCACTTATTATCGCTTGATAAGAAAAATAGCATGACGATAGCTTATTACTAAAATAAGCAAAAAAGAAAATGCGTAATGCCATAACTTATGAAGAATTAGCGCATTTTAAAACTGCTTATCCTAATGAAAAAAACACTAAAGATGATCTGTTTTATTATGTTTACGGTCTTTTGCATTCAGAAGATTATCGCACTCGTTATGCTGATAACCTCTCTAAAGAATTGCCTCGTCTTCTTTATATAAAAACTGCTAAGGATTTTGGAAATTTGTAACAGCAGGGCATGAACTGGGTCATTTGCACGTGAACTATGAAACTGTAGAGCCTTATCCAGTGACCTTTAAAAAGGGTAATCCAAAACAGACAGAAATCTCTAATCTCGAAAAATTCTATTATGTGACTGAAATGAAATTTGCAAAAATTAAGGATAGTAAGGAAAAGAATAAATCAACTGTTATTTATAATAGCAATATCATCATGACAGATATCTCTCTTGAATCGGTTATGGGGCGTCAGTGTGTAAAGACTGATAAAAAGAGTGGTATTGTGAATGATGCTAATCGCTATGCTGTTGAAA
>NZ_JBHIMX010000145.1:0-667 GCF_042194435.1 Bartonella sp. LB28NMGDW | reverse complement strand
GGCAGAATCCCCACCACAATTCCAAGAAAGGAACTTGATCTTTGTATCAATGACATCGGGGGTTTACCACCAAAACCGGAAGATAGTGTTATTGTGATGGCTCCTGAAAACAACAAAGCGCCCTCTTCTCAAGAGCACTTCGTGATCACAGATGTCCAAGCCTCTGAATCCGGTATGTATAAGCTTATCTTGCGCGAGATAAAGTAAAAGCACGCTTATTTATTTTAAAAATATGAAGTCACCTATTGACAATATGGCAACAATGTGTCTACTGTTGAACTAGGTGCCTCAAAAACACCTTGATAGCAAGCGGATTGATTGTCGAAATAATCAGTTTTCCGCACATTAAAAGCTTTGACTCATTGTATGTTACACGCATATAATGACTTTGTCGGGTGTAGTTACGCTATACAATACCCTTTTGGGAAAAGCGTAACGACGGACTTGCTACCGTGTTTTTGAGCACCCGGCACTTTATTTATAATAAGTGTCAATCAAAAACGTCTAAATAGCAAGGAGTTCACATGAATACTCTTATTCCGATATCGGAACAAACTGTTGGACAGGAAACTGTTCAAACAGTTAACGCACGTGATTTGCATGCGTTTTTAGAAGTAGGTAAAGATTTCTCTACTTGGATTAAATATCGCATCAACAAATATAATTT
>NZ_JBHIMX010000144.1:0-676 GCF_042194435.1 Bartonella sp. LB28NMGDW | reverse complement strand
GCGTGATTCACGCCACGGGTGAATTGCGCGCAATGTAGGAAATCAAGATGACAAATTCCACTTTTTTAAAAGAAATGGCAGGAAAATATGGATTTTCTGCTGAAGAATTTCGAGAAACAATCATAAAAACTTGTATTGGATATAAAAATGCTAGTGTCATCACTGATGCAGAATTTGCCGTTTTTCTTTTTGTTGCCAATACTTATGGACTTAACCCTTTAACAAAAGAAATCTATGCACTCCCTAAAAAAGGCGGCGGCATCATACCCGTTGTTTCTATCGACGGTTGGATAAAGATCATCAAATCAAATCCTGACTTTGATGGCATGACCTTTCAAGATCAACTCGATAAGGATGGGAAGCTCATTGCTATCAAATGTGCTATTCGTCTCAAAGGAATTAAAGACCCTATCGAAGTCATCGAATATCGCAAAGAATGCGAACAAGAAAAAAGTGAAGCATGGCAAAAATATCCCGCACGTATGTTGCGCCATAAAGCTACTATACAGTGTGCTCGCTATGCTTTCGGGCTTTCCGGTATTTATGAAGAAGATGAAGCAAAACGTATCAATGAAACAAACCATAACGTACAAACGAAGTTAGTTTCTTATGATGTGCTTACGCAAATCAAACAATTAATAAACATCACTCAAACAGAAGAAGAAAAAGTGCTTGA
>NZ_JBHIMX010000143.1:0-680 GCF_042194435.1 Bartonella sp. LB28NMGDW | reverse complement strand
ATCAAGAAAGGCTTTATGGATTGTCCCGCTATTACCATTCAAAGACCGGATGGTACAGAAAAGGTCCTGCCTTCAACGAAAATCACCTCCAGAGGATTGGCATGTTTGAGAGAACAAATCTTTGGGGGTGTGCAATGAAGGTAGATACTAACTTCTTATGCGATTTGTGGATAACGTTGTTTCAGTTTGTCAATTGTGAATATGTAGATGATAAAAATTGTAGTGCTCTGGTTGACATCATGGGGGTGGTAGAAAAAGCTTTGATTGTAAAACTTCAAGATGAAGTGCCGAATATTACAAAGATTCTAGCAGTTCTTACAGGTTTTGGAACTTCAGAACTACCGCATAGCATGAATCCGTTATTGCAAGCTTATGCTCCTACTTTAGAGAGCCCCATTAAAAAGGTTGCTTAATTAAAAAAATAGAACTCCCCTCCCCGTTCTCAACAATGGGGAGGTGGTTAAAAACGAATATTTATCAAGAGAAAATTACAGTTTAGAAGAAATGTATCTGTTTAAACTCACACCATTTTCAGCGGCTTGTATTGCAAGTTTTCTATGGAGTTCTGGTGGTATTCTTAATTGAAACTTACCACTGTATTTACCATGTGACAAAGGCACAGGAACTTCTTCTCCATTATGTTGCATGTCCTCAACAACTTCTGAAACAAGGTCCATAAT
>NZ_JBHIMX010000142.1:0-680 GCF_042194435.1 Bartonella sp. LB28NMGDW | reverse complement strand
TTGGTACGGATATCTGGTGAGGAGAATGCGCAATATATTCCATTGACGCGTGAAGAAGTAACGAGTGTCGAGTATGATATTGTAGTTGATGATGCGCCAACCAGCCCGAATGAGAAAGAGCGCACCTTCGGTATCATCACACAGCTGCTCCCATTGCTTCAAAATGCGATTACGCCGGATATTATGCTTGATCTACTTCGTTATTCTCCATTGCCTGCGTCATTACTCAATCGTGTCAGTGAGAAGTTCCAACAGCAACAAATGGCACAACAACAGCAGATGGACCCCGAGCAGGAAATGAAGTTGCAGGAAAAGCAACAAGACTTAGAGACGAAAGCACAGATGCATCAGATGGATTTGCAACAAAAGCAGATTGATCTTTTTGTGCATCAAGAGAGAGCAAAAACAGACGCAGAACTGATGAAGCAACGCTATGAGATTGAACGGCAGAAGCTTCTCAATGATCAGGCACATAATCAGATTATGCGAGAGCGAATAGCATTACACAGAGGTATGCATAGTTGAGAAAGGTGAAAGAATGAATGCAGAAATGAATGAAGCTATGAATGAAGATTACAGAGTTGGAGCACCGGTCTTTGATGATGAGAGCTCTTTTGATGCCGGCACTTATGATGGTGAAACGATTGATAATGATGATGTCACCTCTCCAGAGCCGGTTG
>NZ_JBHIMX010000141.1:0-682 GCF_042194435.1 Bartonella sp. LB28NMGDW | reverse complement strand
AAGCATTTGTTATAAGAGCGCGGTGCTATTAAGGTCGTTTAAATTAAAGCCCCTTATAAACAAAATTCACAAAAAAATTAAAATTCATTTAGTAAAAAAATTGATAGGTTATAAAGCTAAAAATACGCATTATGAGAGCGTTTCTAAATATTATAAATGTATAATTCAGAAAATAACGCAATCGTTTCATAAAGCCTATAATATAGCTTTAAAAGTACATAAATATAAAATAAGCAATTAATAAGCATAAGACATTATCAATACACAACGTATTTAAAAAATAAGAAAAAATATCAAAAAAGATAAAATATTATTTGACAATAAGTACGTATTTTGTTATATAAACAATCAAGTGATCAAAACACTAAACATGTAGCGAAGAGGTTACGATAAACCTAATCCTATTAAAAACTGACTATCTTTTATGCTTTTGTTAGCATATATAGTGATTTTGTCGGGTGTAGTTACGCTATACAATACCCTTTTATGGGAAAAGCGTAACAACGGACTACATGCCGTGTTTTGAGCGCCCGGCATCCTTATAGGGTGTTAATTCAAAATTATAAACATGTAGGATTTAATTATGACAACTATATCAAAAAATGCCCCCGTTATCTCTAATATTGCAAATGAAACCGCGCCTGTTAATCAACAACAGCCTGCAAAAAAATACGAATTTACC
>NZ_JBHIMX010000140.1:0-684 GCF_042194435.1 Bartonella sp. LB28NMGDW | reverse complement strand
AAAAGGACTTAAAAACATATAAGCCTGCTTATAGAACAGCTATCCATTTGACTTCTGTCATATCTTGGTTACTTGTGCATCCATTTATTCTTTCCATAATCTTATAAGAACAGCGCCATCAGCACCAGCACCACTTGGAGAAGAATCGTCATGAGCACCAGCACCGCCACCACCAAAACCACGCCCCGCTTTTCCTGAACTATAGGAACCTTTGCCTAGTCCTCCAGCGCCACCACGTGATGTATCACCTCCAGCATCGCCTCCATTCCCACTTGTTTTACTCGTAATTCCATTCGTTCCAGCATAACCATTTCCGCCTTTGGCGATTCCTAGATGTTCGTCTGTTGCTAAACCAAAGTTTCCACCTGTACCTCCAGCGCCACCAGTGCCTGAATAGAAGGTAGTCGTACTACCACCAAATCCCGTGTGAGATTGATAGGCAGAAACACCCCCACCCCCCTTTCCTCCTGTAGCGGTAATAAAATTCTTTCCAACGGCTGTTATTCCTCCAGACTTACCTGTTACAGTCCGCCCTGAAACAGAATCTCCTCCTTTACCAATAGCGATATTCTCATGACCCTTTAAACTCGCTTTATAACCATACCATACCGTACAACCGCCACCGCCGCCACCGCCTCCTAAGTAATAAGAATAACCACCCCCACCACTGCCGCCGCCACCCCA
>NZ_JBHIMX010000014.1:0-22225 GCF_042194435.1 Bartonella sp. LB28NMGDW | reverse complement strand
TATCATTTTTTACTTTTTTTAAAATAAAATAACATAAACATCTGGTTGTATTTCAATACATTACACTAAAATAAAAAGCGTATAAAAGTTCCTTACTAGATAACAGCGGCTTTCAGATTATAATACCCCTCCCCTCACAACGATTGCAACTTTTCTTACATATCACAATGATGTCATGTAAAAGGCTAAAGATAGAGTACATATTCTATAATCACCATTGCATAAACCTCTTACACGCTTTATGCTTTGCCATGAGAGCAAAAGGAAGATGTCAATGTCATCTAAACTGACGCGTAACCAAACATTGGTTTTAAACACTTTAAAAAATGCAAAAGGGCCTTTAAGTGCTTATGCGATTCTCAATCACTTACGCGAAGAAGGCTTTCGTGCACCTCTCCAAGTTTATCGTGCGTTAGAAAAACTCGTACAGTTAAAGTGTATTCATCGTCTTGAAAGTGTAAATGCCTTTATGGTCTGTTTACACCCTGAAAACTGTCAACATGAACTTACAACGTTTATAATTTGCGAAAACTGTGGTACAGTCAATGAAATACAAAATCAAACGATTGTATCGAGTTTAAAACAGATGGTTCAAGCTGTTGACTTCCAAGCCCACAAAAGCACCCTAGAAGTACGAGGTCTTTGTAAAAAATGCGTAACAAAATAAGACCTTGAACTTGCAAGTTCATATTTTTAGCATTATGTTTCGGAAATTATCTTATTGTTTGAAAAGCTCTTATCGTCCTTGCATGTATATCACCCTAGTCTATAGCGATAGGTTTATTATACTCAGTGGAACATAAATATTGAAAGTATAAAATCATGTCCGTAGCTGAGACAATTTTTTCGACCAAAAATTTCAATAAAACGCAACAAAAGAAAGCAATCAAGGCTCTTCTTATTATCTTTGCACTTTTTGTTATTTGGTTTAGCTATAAGTGGGTAACGCAATGGCGTTATATACTCGCTACTGAAGATGCCTATGTGCAAGGAGATATAGCAGCTATTGCGACTAAATTAAATGGATATATTGAAAAAATTGCCATTAAAGCCAACCAAGTTGTAAAAAAGGACGATGTTTTATTTTACCTAGACAATGGTGATTATCAAATAGCCTTGGATCAAACAGAAGCGCATCTTAACACACAGAAAAAAACACTTCTACGCATTGATGCACAAATCACAGCCGCTCGTAGTGCTTTAGATGATGCAAAAGCACAAAAAGCCGCTGCTTCAGCCATAGCAACCAATGCACAACTCAGCTTAAAACGTGTAACAGAACTGAAAAAAAATCGTTATGCTCCTCAATCCGATGTTGATGATGCCAAATCAGCTTATGAACAAGCCATTGCGAATGTTAACAGAGCGGATGCACAAATAGCTGCAGCACGTGCAAATATCCGAGTGCTAGAAGCGCAACGAAGTGAAATAGAAAGCCAAACAAAGAGTTTAGAACTCTCGCGTGAAAAAGCACAACGTGATCTTGATTCGACCATTATACGAGCGCCATTTGATGGAGTTATAGGAAATTTAACAGCAAAAACGGGAGATTTTGTTGTAAATGGCCAACGTCTTGCGGCGTTAGTCCCCATACATGCACTTTATATTGAAGCAAACTATAAAGAAACACAGTTGCAAAATATTCACCCAGGACAAAAGGCTTATATTGCTATTGATGCCTTCAAAAAGGAGTTTTTTACAGGAAAAGTGCTTTCTATTTCGCCCGCAACAGGCGCTGTTTTTTCTCTTTTGCCTCCACAAAATGCTACTGGTAACTTTACAAAGATTGTCCAGCGCATTCCCGTACGTATTTCTATTCCAGAAGAAGTCTTAAAAAACGGACATATCCGAGCAGGAATGAGTGTTTCAGTGAAAGTTGACACACGTACAAAGCCACAAGATAAAAGTCTCTTATAACAAAAAAGTAGAAGATCTTACGATGACATCTTCCATACCAGAGCCCATACAGTCTCAAGAAAGCATTGGATTGCACAAAATTGTAGTTTTTATTGCTATGTCTTTTGGCATGTTTATGGCAATCTTAGATATCCAAATCGTTTCCTCTTCTTTAGCTGAAATTCAAGCGGGGCTTGCAGCAAGCTCTGAAGAAATTTCATGGGTTCAAACCTCCTACCTTATCGCTGAAGTCATCATGTTGCCGCTTTCTGGATTTTTAGGACGATTGCTTTCAACACGTGTTTTCTTTACCTTATCAGCTATCGGTTTTACGATTACTTCTGTTCTTTGTGCAACGGCAACATCTATCGGAGAGATGATTTTATATCGCGCACTACAAGGTTTTATTGGTGGTGGAATTATCCCTAGTGTTTTTGTTGCCTCCTATGTCCTTTTTCCTCCTTCCAAACGTCCCATTGTTACCCCTATCGTCGGACTGGTCGCAACATTAGCCCCCACCATTGGTCCAACCGTGGGAGGTTACATTTGTCATCTCTCATCATGGCATTGGCTCTTTCTCATCAATGTACCCTTCGGGATTATCATATCAATTCTCGCTTGGAAATTAATTGATTTTGATAAAGCTGATCCCTCTTTAATGAAGAAATTTGATTGGTTAGGACTCATTTCTATGGCTACTTTCTTGGGAACTTTAGAGTATGTTCTAGAAGAAGGAGCACGTCATGATTGGCTGAGTGATAGGCTGATTCGGGATTTGTTCATTATTATGATTCTTGCTGCAGCCTTATTCTTCTGGCGTGCTTTTACAGCAAAAGAACCCATTGTAGATCTCTCTACTTTTTCTAATTTTAATTTTTCTGCTGCATCCATTTTTTCCTTTGCACTAGGAATAGGTCTTTATGGACTTACATATCTTTATCCTGTCTATTTAAGCCAAATCCGCCATTATGATGCGCTCATGATTGGAGAAACATTGTTTCTTTCAGGATTCGCCATGTTATTAACTGCTCCGCTTGCTGGATTTCTTTCAGCACGAATGGATGCACGTTTAATGATGGCAATAGGACTTTTGGGTTTTGCAGTAGGCACTTGGATGGCGAGCTCTATCACAGATAACTGGGATTTTTTGCAACTCTTTTGGCCGCAAGTTTTCCGTGGTGCTTCTGTGATGTTGTGTATGGTTCCTATTAATAATATTGCCTTGGGAACACTCCCGCCAGAACGAATGCAAAATGCTTCTGGACTCTTTAATCTCACACGGAATCTAGGTGGTGCTGTAGGGCTTGCCATTATCAGCACTCTCATGACAAAACGCACAGACTTCCATTATGAACGAATAGCTGAAACGCTTAACCACGGAAACAGACAAGCAACAGAAATGCTTTCAAAGCTTACTTTGTTTTTCAAAACAGAAACCTTTGATTCCTATACTCTGGCTCTTTCTCAATTGTTTGGTATGGTACGCATACAAGCAACGATTATGGCTTTTAGTGATATTTTCTTTATCATAACCATTATCTTTGGTACTTTGACAGTTATGACCATTTTTCTTAAAAAAATACCACCTCTCATGGATTCACCACCAAATCACTAAACTTAATTAAAATTGAGAAATATTTTTCATCCTTATGACTTTAGAGCTTCCTATGTACTTTATCTCTTTTCAAGAGACAGTATAAATCAACTTGTGATTCTAAATGATTCTTCTGATAAAAATTCAGTTCAATGCGGGCTCTTTACGCATTTAAAAATAACTTCTCGCATACAAAAATTATCTTAGATGATAATAAATAAAGAGCTTATCTAAAGTGCTCCACACCATAAAGATAAAGCAGCTATTTCTATAAGATTTCTGATTTATCACCATAGAGAAAAAAACGTTAAAACAATATTTGCGCCTGTCATTAAATCTCTCATCTATTTACCCCCCCTTTTTACGCTACTATCTTCATAAAAACTATTCTGTAAGATTCTTTGTCCTTCACTCTTTTGATTCTCACACGAATATTCATAAAAGATTGATGATTCTTGTGATTTTTATTCACACACCTATTTCCCTTATAATGTGTAGGGTAACATTTTTTGATTCTGAATGCGAAATTTTACATGAGAAAATCATTTTGTATGAGATACTCTCATGCCAATTGCAACTATTCCCTTTTACATAAAAAGCAAAGAGATAAAAACTGTTTAAGAAAAAAGTAAAATATCCAACCGTTTTGATGCAAGATCTACCAACGATATTGAAAACTGGAAAACTGCATGATGATACCGGCTTTAAAAGAATACAAGACCACTCAAAAATCCAGTTCCTTTAATATTATAAAATAGGACGCTATTCCCCAAAAATGAGCTTTAAATATATTCCTAGTCACTTAACTGAAATTATCAAAAATAAGAAATCAGCCACATAAAGAAAAAGTCATATAATAAAATCGCAATACAACTCCCCAAAAACTTTGTACCGCTAAATGCTTTGGCACTCGCCAAAACAGTATGCTCTCCTCAATGCCAGCTGTTAAAAAACAAAATAAACACTATCCTCAAGCCACTTTATGATGCTGAAAACCATTTGAAACTTCTCGTTCTCCACTAGGAACTAAAGTGCCATAACACCCAGAAAGATAATGTGGTATCAGTTCCAACGCTTGAAAGCGATGCTTTTCATAAGGACCAGGCATTGCCAAATTTTCTGTTAAACTATTTGAAAAGCCAAAACGTTGATAAAATTCAAAATCCCCTACCAGCAAAATGGCGCCATATCCTAATTTTTTTGCTGTTTCAATTACATGGCGGACTAAGATTGATCCTATTCCCATACCAGCACATTCAGATGCAACAGCCAAGGGGCCCAAAAGTAAAGCATGTTGTGTTTTATTTTTTCCTTTAGAAAAAGAAACATGCCAAAGACGGACACTTCCCACAAGCTCTCCAAGCGCATTTTTAACCACAAAAGAAAGCCCTTGAGCAGCTAACCGCCCACGACGTAAAGCCTCTGATGATTTACGTTTACGTCCATACCCCATCGTTGAATCAAGCAAAATTTCTCGATAAGGCTTATCGGCTTCTTGCTCCAATGAAAGTGTAAAACATGCCCCATCTTTTGTTTGAAAATTCATCATGTTCATCTCTATAACCGCCCTCTTATAGCGCCATGACGAGCATAGCAAAAAATCCAAAAAACCTATAGTTAAAAGGAAATGTCAGATCACATATGATCGTAAAGGCTCAAAACCATTAAAAGCAACCGATGCATAAGTTGTTGTGTAAGCCCCCGTTCCATGAATCAATATTTCATCTCCTATCGTTAGGGATAGAGGAAGCGGATAAGGTGTTTTTTCATAAAGAACATCTGCGGAATCGCATGTTGGTCCAGCCAAAATACAAGGCTCCATAACCTTATCATCATGAGGTGTCTCAATAGGATAACGAATGGCTTCATCCATAGTCTCAGCAAGACCATTAAATTTTCCAATATCAAGATAAACCCATCGTACATTATCGTTATCAGCTTTTTTGGATATTAGAACAACTTCTGTACGAATAACACCAGCATTGCCAACCATCGCACGCCCAGGCTCAATAATCGTCTCAGGAATACGATTACCAAAATGCTTTTTCAATGAATCAAAAACTGCTGTACCATAAGCTTGTTCTGTAGGGACATCTTTCAAATAACGCGTTGGAAAACCGCCCCCCATATTCACCAACCTCAGCGAAATACCTTCTTGTTCCAAACGCTTAAAAACTGTAGCAGCATCCGATAAAGCACGATCCCACGCACTCAAATCAACCTGCTGAGACCCAACATGAAAAGAAACACCATAGGCTTGTAAACCTAATTGGTGTGCCCGTCTTAGAACATCAACCGCCATATCTGGAACACAACCGAATTTGCGTGACAATGGCCACTCTGCACCTTTTCCATCAGTAAGAACACGGCAAAAAACACGTGCTCCTGGAGCAACACGCGCAATTTTTTCTACTTCTTCAACACAATCAACGGCATAAAGTGAAACTCCCAATGCATATGCTCGTGCAATATCACGCTCTTTTTTAATCGTATTCCCAAAAGAAATACGCTCTGACGTTGCTCCTGCTTTTAAAGCCATTTCAATTTCTGCAACAGACGCCGCATCAAAAGAAGATCCTAAAGAACTCAGCAAACGCAAGATTTCAGGAGCTGGATTGGCCTTTATTGCGTAAAAAATACGAGACTGAGGCAGAGCTTTTTCAAAATTTAAATAGTTGTCACGAACAACATCAAGGTCAACAATTAAGCATGGACCTTCAGAACGATGTGTTGCAAGAAAATCGCGAATACGTTGCGTTGCCATCTGCAATTCTCCTTGAGGGAAAACTCCCCCACTCTATGCTTGGACAGCCAAAGCTGCCAAAAGCTAAAGGACAAAAAACACACAACAACCATCCCCATTCTGATTACAAAAAACCAGAAATTAGCATTGCATGCAGCGAAAGAACAGCGCGAAACCGCGTTATTCTATTTTATCTGCCTTTTTGATTGGAGTTGAGAAAACCACTTCCGCACTGAAGGCAATGAGGTGTGCCTCTATAGTTATCCCAGCATTTAAAAGCTGGAAGACACCAGAAAGGCCCGCACCGTCGTTGCTTCAAGATGTCCTCATTCTTGCAATTGGCTGTAAGAATGACTGGAGCGGTTAGTTCCAGGTACCGTACCGGTTAATCTCACCATTTGAGAACCAGCGGACACCCACAGGCACGTGCGACTTTGGGCAAGGAGTCCTATAAAACGAATTCTTGCTCATTTCAATCATTTTTTTAATTTTAAACATTTTTTAATTCTTAAAGATAAAATGATGCGAAAAAACAACACTCTCCTCCACCAGACAAAGCTATCCATCCGCTTTCATGAGATCACACCCCTTACATCATCCGTGCAACATAAATCACTGTCTTGCTTTTAAAGCCCCTCGTTTCTTTGCCCTATTCTATCTCCTAATATCTGCAGCAGAAAATAACGCAAAATAAATTACTCAACACATTAATTTATAATGATAATTTATTATTTTGCCCTTAAACAAAAATCTCAACATAAAATTCTCTTATTTCACCCCTCTTACAATGAATCAATGAAAATCATTCTTTTGCACATCACAAATAAAAAACAATTGAAAAAAGGAGTACCTCTTATACATCCTCTCAAATGCAAGGATAAGCAAAATTGAAAACTGGGGATAGTAACACGACTGAAGCACCATCATCTTTAAAGATAATGATGCCCTTCTCCAACAAATACCATTATCTTTCTTATTTAAATCCTAAAAAAACATCCCTGCTTCCACATCCATTTTACAGCATCACTTAAGCAAAATATCATGAAGAATTCCCCGTATAATATAACTTGTATGATATAGATCAACTACATCTCACCCTCTTTATACTTATGAAATTAAAAACAAACGCCCCCATTCTATCTGCCAACTCCCAATATGGCAAAAACTCCTATATTGAAATGTTTCATAACACCTTCTCTAAAATGATTTTTGTCCACACGTTGCTTCCATTTGCAACGTACAAGTGAATGAGTTTTACGCGATCATTCTCATCTAATCTGGAAGCAATAAAGTTCACAATATTTAACTCTTTTATTCAAATCAAAATAAATTATCATTATAAATTAATGTATTATATTAAATTCTGGAATCATAAATTCCTATTATCATTTTATTTTTCCCACCTAGCATCTGCTTTTTCATCTCCTCTTATTAATCACATCTTATTCATACGCTTTTCTCTTAAGCTATAAATCTCCCTCCCCTGCACTGTTGGTGAAGAGAGTTTCTATTTTAAAATGAAAAGTATTTAAAAACTCAATCCTATAAAATGTCAGGAGAGAAAACGATCTATAATGATTATTTATAAATCAAATAATTTAACATAAACAAAAAGACCGAATAATATCCGGTCTTATAAAATATTTTTTTACCAATATAAAAAACGCTTCTCTCTTAAATTTAAGAGAAAAATGCTAAAATTTACAGCGCTACACTGCGCTATCCTTACGTCCCTTGATGAGAATCAATTGCACGCAACTTCAACAATTGAAACTGCCTATGGCGCTCACGAAAACGCTCTCTATCGGCTTCACTACGCGTGTTATAACAAGCATCACAGGAAACACCTTCCTCATAATGAGGCGATAATTTGCTTTCAGCATTGATAGGAGAACGACATGCGCGACATAATTCGCGTCCACATTCTTCAAGACCATGTTGAACAGAAACACGCTCATCAAAAACAAAACACTCACCCCACCATAAACTTTCCTCTTTTGGAATTTTTTCTAAATATTTTAGAATACCTCCTTTTAAATGGTACACCTGATCATAACCAAGCTCACGAACATAAGCTGTTGATTTTTCACACCGAATACCGCCTGTACAAAACATAGCAATTTTCTTTTTCTTCTTTAAATCAGCTTCGTGCTTGAGAACCCATTCAGGAAATTCGCGAAATGTTTTAATCTGCGGATCAATGGCTCCTTGAAAACTTCCAATCGCATATTCATAATCATTACGCGTATCGATCAAAATTGTCTCTTCATCTTGAATAAGAGCATTCCAATCTTCAGGATCCACATAAGTACCCACAACTTTTAGTGGATCAACCCCTTCAACCCCCATTGTCACAATCTCTTTTTTCAACCGCACTTTCATGCGATGAAAAGGCATTTTTGATGCCCATGAATATTTAATCTCCGGCTTTTGAAACGCTGGCTCAGCGGTAATAAAATCCACCAACGCCTCAATCGCAGCACAAGAACCAGCAACCGTTCCATTAATTCCCTCTTGTGCTAAAAGCAAAGTGCCTTTGATATCCTTTGCTTGACATAAATCCTGCAAAGGTTTTTGTAATTGATGATAATGCTTCAAATCTGCAAAGCAATAAAGTGCAGCAACTTTAAAATTCTTTTCCATGTGTTTTGCCATAACGCGCGTTTCATTCAATTTCAAGATTTATTCATGTACTCTTTAACATATTGTGCTTAATCAAACGATACAAATAATATCATCTCCAAGAAGAAAAAATATCATGTGCCAAAAAAGAGAAAAGCTTTTATTATATCTCCAAGGACAAACTGTTATACCTGTTTTGCTCATTGACAATCTACAAAGTGCTGTACCCTTAACACGCGCTCTTGTCAAAGGTGGATTAAAAACAATTGAGATCACCTTGCGAACACCAAATGCCCTCAAAGCAATTCAGAAAATTACACAAGAAGTCCCTGAAGCAATTGTTGGAGCCGGCACAATTCTCAACACAACACATTACGAAAAAGCCGAACAAGCTGGAGCCAAGTTTATTGTAAGCCCCGGATTATCCAATGAATTAATCAATTGTGCAAAAAATAGTGAAATTCCCCTTCTTCCCGCTGCAATGACCCCAAGTGAACTCATGCAAGCATTAAACAAAGGCTATTCATATCTTAAATTTTTCCCAGCTGAAGCCGCTGGAGGTATTTCCTTCATCGAAGCTTTAGCATCTCCCTTCTCTGATATCCGGTTTTGCCCAACAGGCGGTATTACACAAAAAAGTGCAACACAATGGCTCCAACTGCCTAACGTCTTCTGCGTTGGTGGTTCTTGGATAGCGCCCCAACAACTTATTGCAATAAGTGATTGGGATTCGATTACTGCATTAGCATATACTGCATCACAACTTCCCTCTCCCTTGAAAAAAGCTCTTTCTACAATATAATGTAAAGTGCAAGAACATCAGCCCCTTCAACAAAATCAAAGCTTTCAAACATCCTTGCACAATCTTTTAACATTGCCATAGAACCACAAATCATCACCCGATCTTCAGCGAGATGAAATTTGGGGAGTGCTATTGTTTCAAAGCCGCTTGTTTCAAACAAACACCCGCTCTCCATAACAGTCGTAATACGCCCCATCGGCTTAGAAAGTTCGCACATGGTCATAAAATAAAATTTCAACTGTTGTGCATATGCTCCAATGAGAGGATCTTGTTGCAAAGAGGAAAAAAGATCTTTTGCATAAATTAACTCATTCTGCTCACGCATTATTTAAATAAGGACAACTTCTGAAAATTTTTCATAAGTGTCAGGATCACGAATAAGGCTTGCAAAAGGAGCACCCCCCGTCCCAGTTGAAAGAAGCTAAAGCATCAACTTTCCCAATCATTACTCCACAAAAGCGCGCTCTACAACATAAGTAGCAGGAGCATTATTGGCCCCTTCAACAAGACCAAAACTTTCACACATCCTTGCACAATCTTTTAACATTGCCATGGAACCACAAATCATCACCCGATCTTCATCAGGATGAATTTTAGGAAGGCCCGTTGTTTCAAAAAAGCACCCGCTCTCCATAACAGTCGTAATACGCCCCATATGTTCAGAAGGTTCACGAGTAGTCATAGGATAAAATTTCAACTGTTGTGCATATCCCCCAATGAGAGGATCGTGTTGCAAAGAGGAAACAAGATCTTTTGCATAAACTAACTCACTCTGCTCACGCGTTGTTTGAATAAGGACAACTTCTGAAAATTTTTCATAAGTTTCAGGATCACGAATAAGACTTGCAAAAGGAGCAACCCCCGTCCCAGTTGAAAGAAGATAAAGACGTTTTCCAGGAATAAGAGCATCAAGAACCAGTGTTCCTGTAGATTTTTTACGCATGAGAACTGTATCACCAATTTTAATTTTTTGGAGATGCTCGGTTAAAGGCCCCCCTGGAACTTTTATCGAAAAAAACTCAAGCTGTTCGTCCCAAAAGGGACTTGCAATCGAATAAGCGCGATAAACCGGCTTTTCTGCATTTGGCAAACCGATCATAACAAACTCACCCGAACGAAAACGAAAACTGTCCGGACGATTCAAACGGAATTTAAATAACCGATCTGTATAGTGACAAACCTCTTGGACGGTAAGGGCGAACACATTCTCAGGAATCGAAAAATTTGCAACGCTGCTGATGTTTGACGGAACATTGGTAGCAGACGTATTCATACTCTTCCCCATATCTTTATTGAACGTTAAATTTTGAATCCTTGACGTGATATAGTACTTGCATAACCATCTGCCAACAATTTTCTTAAAACAAAAATCTCAAGATTAACACTTTATTAAACGAATGAGGAAAATGCGGATACAAATCCCATTCAAAGAAAAACAAAAACTTTGAGTATTAAACAGTCATGGGGCTCTTTTCCCTTTAACACATAATGCATATTTTTCCATTGTAACGCTATAACACTCTCTCGCTTAACAAAACTTATGACCCAAAACCTTTAAATAAGAGAGATAAATTTTTGTTGATTGAACGATAACCGCACGAATCTTCAACAAGATTTCCGGTATTACATCTATTCTTTTCCTTACTGACCTTTTTACACTGCTCTTTCGATAAATATCCATAAATAAAAGAGTCTAACGCGCACTATAAAGCGATAAAATTGATTTCACTAAAAACCAATCAAACAATAGAAAGTAAATATTGGATACCCAATCCATCTTGAAAACCAACAACATCCAAATCAACGGGCTTTCTAAATCAACAGTTTTTAATGTATCAGAAAGTGTTTACACACTGTTTTCCATTTAACAAAAATAACTTTAAGTGCATGAGACGACATCCAAAATTGCACAGATAAGTGATCTTTCCCCCATGATAGAAAACTTGTAATGCATTGATTTAGAGTGGTTAATTTAATCATTTTACCTTCTCTGAATAAGCAGCCCATGCAATGTTTAATCCAAACAATCGCACCAGCAACAACAGCCTAATATTGCACTCTTCAAAATGATACAATACAATAAACTATGTTTTATTTTTTTATATGCCTCAACTAGGAAAAATAAGTAAAAAACAAAAGTCTATGTTTTACAAATTATTAGAAGATACCGTGTTGCTAATAACACAAATAAAACTAAAATATCTCTTATATCCAGAGTACCATTTTACATAAAAAACGACTTTAATGGTGTGTAATTCAGTATAAGCTCCTTATGATTTTGACCATGGAAAATAGTGTCTTTCCCTATATCGTAAAGAACCTCAATGAAATAACCAAAAAACTCCGTATTTCACGAACACAGATAAGCTTTTAAAATGAAAAAATCCGTTAATGATGAAATCAATACATCACTCTATGTAGCTGTAGCAACCATCGATGTCAGTGCCATTGTTGCCAATTATATCACTTTAGCCAAACGTGTAGCTCCAACACAATGTTCAGCAGTTGTAAAGGCAAACGCCTATGGATTAGGAGCTCACAAAATTGCTCCTGCCCTTTATCAAGCTGGTTGTCGCACTTTTTTTGTCGCCCAAATCATAGAAGCACTCCAATTAAAAAGCATTTTACCATCAAATGTCACGATTGCTCTTCTGAATGGACTTCCACACTTAGCAGAAGAATTTGTCGCACAATCTGGTATTGTTCCTGTTCTAAACTCTTGGAATGCCATTGAAAATTGGCAAAAAATTTGTCAAAAAAAAGATAAAAAATTTCCAGCAATTGTTCAAATCGATACCCATATGAACCGATTAGGACTGGATCAAAAAGAATTACAAAAACTCATCAAACACCCTACAATTTTCGAAAAAGCAGAAATAAAATATATTCTCAGTCACCTCGCGAATGGAGAAGACAAAACACATTCATCCAATTATACACAATTGGCTACTTTAAAAACCATCCTTGCGCAATTGCCTGCTTGCAAAGTTTCCTTTGCTAATTCTGGAGGTATCTTTCTAGGATCAGATTTTTATTTTGATCTTGTTCGTCCAGGCATTGCACTTTACGGAGTTGATCCGCGAGGGAAATACCCATCACCTCTGAAACCTGTTTTAAAACTTGAAGCCCAAGTTATTCAAAACCGCGTTGTTGATGCAGGAGAACCTGTTGGTTATGGAGAAAGCTTTATAACCAACAGACCAAGCACTCTTGCAACCATTTCTATAGGCTACGCAGACGGCTGGCTCCGTGCTCTTTCGAATAAAGGAACAGTTTATTTCAACGGGCACAAACTTCCCATGGTTGGGCGGGTTTCTATGGATTCCATTATTGTAGATACGACCGATCTTGATCAAAAACCTCAAACAGGTGACTGGGTAGAACTCATTGGACCCCATCAAACACTTGAAAAAGTATCTACAGATGCCGGTACCCTTCCCAATGAAATTCTAACATCTCTTGGCTCCCGCTATAAATACATTTACACATAAAAACTCTTTTAAAAAATAAATTGATAAAAATCATCATTTTAGAAAATTGAGGAGCTTTTACGAAAGATTTTAAACAATCAATCACATAAAAGACACCGCACATTCACAGAAATCTCAAAATAGACAAATTGATGAACTGTTTTATGGAAGTAGCTTTCACTCAAAATACAAAAACTTAGCCTTTTCTCCATAAATTGACAAAAAAGAATCTATTGCAAAGTTTTTAAAATTAATTGCCCAATTAAACCAAAATATTAATTCTCTAGATATCAAACAAAACATCCAGTCTTGTAAGTTTCTCTTATTTTCAGCTTTGTTCATAGTGAAGCAATCAAAATCATTCGCTTGCATACCACAAACTGGACTATGTGTAGATAAAAATGATTTAAGAAAAGAATACCTCTTATGAACCATCTCAAGTGCCAATAGCTATAACATTAAGCGGCTGAAAAAGTGTATGATAGTGCCAACTTCTTCCTTCATAGAGCCTAAAGATTGGGAGCTCTCAATAGATTTATCGTTGTATCATTCACGAGCGCCGTCGCGAAATGGGATTGGGAGCGAAATGTCTCTTTAAAACAAACACGTGAATTAACAACCAAAGCATATTCTTTTTGGAGTGTTCTGTTTTACATAAAGGTTGGGCACCCATTAAAAAACATTGCTTTAGATGCTTCTGATAGCCGTAAAGCTGAAAGGGAGATGACAAACTGAGGATTGAGTTTCACCTTTACGGCTTTATATTTCTCTGAAATTGGATGTGGATTTACAGACAACAGCTAAAACACACGGGCTCTTAGGAAAACAACATCGTAAAGTCACAAACTGACTTACAATTGATTGGAAAGATGTGCCGGCTTTTTATAAGATACTCTGTAAAAAACAACCATAATACATTTGGTTTTGCATTTACTCATTCTGACAGGTGTTCTTACATATTTTTGCGTCATAGTTATAAAAAGCAGATTAAAGAGAAATATTTAGGCAATTCTTGACTTAAGAAGATGCAACAATAGAGTTTCGCGGGGCTTTATCATCAAAAGCACTAAAATTGATTTTATTCTTTCTGCAACCGGTCGTAGTCACCTTAGTGAGAGTAATATGTCACAACACATGCAACAGACTGGACCCTATCCCCGTAGGTTTCACTCTCGTTTACGTGAATTAGCTGGCTAGACCAATGCATCTAGTCACTAAAACCATGTCATACGATAGAAGGCAAAGAAGAGCATGCCTATTGCCTACAAAACACAGTTTTTTTGTCAACTTTTTCGATTTTTCTCATGTTATAAAAAACTATGCAAAATTCTAGAAAATAGACAAATAACTCTATAATAACATGATCAATAAGTAAAAAACCCACACAAAATGTGTGGGCTTTTTTGTTTATGTAAATAAACAAAGTAAATACATATTTGTTATTTAATAGGTATTTCCCAATGGCGGACACGAACAAATGAGCATTCTGTCTCCAGCAACATTATCAATACGCGATACAGGAGGCCAATATTTACTGGCTGGATCAAGAGAACTGTTGGGAAAAGCAGCTTCTTGTCGCGAATAGGGTCGTTCCCAAGCATCATCTAAAGTATCTGCCACTGTATGAGGAGCATTTACCAATGGATTATTGTCTTTTGGCCAAACCCCACGACCAACTTTCTTTGCTTCTTCAGCAATAGAGAGTAAAGCATCACAGAAACGATCAATTTCTGCTTTTGGTTCTGATTCCGTCGGCTCAATCATCAAAGTTCCCGGAACAGGGAATGACATCGTGGGCGCGTGGAATCCATAATCAATGAGACGTTTTGCAATATCATCAACACTCACCCCATACTGCTCTTTTAACACACGTGTATCCACAATACATTCATGAGCAACACGTCCATGCTTTCCCCGATAAAGAATGGAATAAGCGGGTGAAAGACGTGCAGCAATATAATTGGCATTTAAAATGGCTATTTGTGTTGCATATTTTAAGCCATCAGCCCCCATCATTCGAATATACATCCATGTAATCGCAAGAATAGACGCACTTCCATAAGGAGCTGCCGAAACCGCATGTGTTGTCCCATCCTGTTCATGCCCTGGTAAGAATGGTTTGAGATGCGCTGCAACTCCAATTGGTCCCATACCAGGACCACCACCTCCGTGGGGAATGGCAAATGTTTTATGAAGATTCATATGACAAACATCAGCGCCAATATCTGCAGGACGAGCAAGCCCCACAAGCGCATTGAGATTAGCGCCATCGAAATAGACTTGTCCGCCATTTTCATGAATAATAGAACAAATCTCCTTAATGCTTTCCTCATAAACACCATGTGTTGAAGGATAAGTGATCATGAGAGCAGCCAATTTATCCTTATGCAATTGCGCTTTCATTTTGAGATCGTCTACATCAACATCACCATCGCTTAAACATTTTACCACAACGACTTCCATACCTGCCATATGCGCCGAAGCTGGATTGGTACCATGCGCAGATGCAGGAATAAGACAAACTGTACGTTGATGTTCTCCCCGTGATTGGTAATATCGTCGGATAGCCAAAAGCCCCGCATATTCACCTTGAGCACCAGAATTTGGCTGAAAAGAAACTTGCGCAAATCCTGTAATTTCGCACAACCACGCATTTAACTGATCGATCATCTCCAAATAACCCACTGCATCCTCTTGTGAAACAAAAGGGTGTATATTGGCCATACTAGCCCAACTCACAGGCATCAATTCAGCCGCCGCATTAAGCTTCATTGTACAAGAACCAAGAGGAATCATAGCACGATCCAGCGCCAAATCCTTATCTGCCAAGCGACGCAAAAAGCGCATCATATCTGTCTCTGAATGAACCGCATGAAAAAAAGGCTGGGAAAGAAAAGCAGCATCCCGCCTTTTGCCAAAGAGTCGAGGAGAAACCTGATCGCCTAATTGTGCCCCCAAAAGCTGCGCTAAAGCACAAGCATCTTCTTCTGTTGATAATTCATCAAAATTAATTGCAATAGTGTCATCATCGAGAACACGAATAAGGCGCCCACCTATTTTGGCTTGATGCGCAATCTCTCGCGCTTTTCCCTTCACAACAACGCTTACGCAATCAAAAAAAGATTCTCCTTCACAAAAAACACCTGCAGCCTTTAAACCAGCAACAAAACGGCATGTTAAATGATGAATTCGCTGCGCAATTGCTTGTAAGCCTTTCGGCCCATGCCAAACAGCATAAGCAGTTGCCATATTAGCCAACAACGCCTGAGCTGTACAAATATTTGACGTCGCTTTATCGCGTCGAATATGTTGTTCACGTGTTTGCAAAGCTAAACGAAAACCAACACGCCCTCTCGTATCCACGGATTGACCAACAATACGCCCTGGAATAAGACGCGTTAACGCATCACTCACTGCAAGGTAACCAGCATGTGGACCACCAAATCCCATCGGAACGCCATAACGCTGCATAGAGCCAACAACGATATCTGCCCCCCATTGAGCAGGTGGCTCCATAAGGGTAAGTGCTAAAGGATCAGCCACAACGATAACTAAAGCTCCTTTTTCCTTTGCCTCTTTTATGATCTCACTGTAATCATGAAAAGCACCTTTTGTATCTGGCCAAGATAAAACAATTGCCGCTGTATCAGAAGCAATTTCGCCATTTTGGCTAATCTGAATCCCTTGTGTTTCAGCACGCGTTTGCGCAACACTTAAAGTCTGAGGATGTAAAAGACTCTGAACAGAAATCTTCGTCTTTTTCTCACGGGAAAAGCGAAAAGCGAGGGCATTGGCTTCAGCTAAAGCGGTTGCTTCATCAAGAAGGGAAGCAGCAGCAACAGGCAAACCTGTGAGTTCACTCACCAATGTCTGAAAATAAAACAAAAGTTCTAAACGACCCTGGCTAATTTCTGCTTGATAAGGCGTATAAGCAGTATACCAAGCAGGATTTTCAAACAGATTTCGTAAAATAACCGGAGGCACATAAGTTCCATGATATCCTTGCCCAATAAAACTTTTGTGCACACAATTACGCTCCATCATCTTGGAGAGTTCTTCCAAGGCTTGTACTTCACTAGCAGCCTCTGGAAGATTCAATGAACGTCCCAAATGGATAGAATGTGGAACAGCTTGAGAAATGAGTGTATCAACACAATCAAGCTCTAAAACATCAAGCATTTTTTGTGTTTCATCAGGACGCAGCCCAATATGTCGAGAAGAAAAAGAACGCTCGATCATGACACTCATCCAATCAAAGCCTTATAAGCATCTTTATCCAACAACCCTTCCAGTTGTGTCTCATCCTGCAATGTCATTTTCCATAACCAGCCTTCTGTTTCGGCTTTCTGATTTACCAATTCAGGATTATCAGCCAATGCTTCATTTATTTCGACCACTTCACCATCAAGAGGAGCATAAACATCTGAAGCCGCTTTCACTGATTCCACAACAGCCGCCGCCTCTCCTTTGGAAAGTTTTGTTCCACTTTGTGGTAAATCAACAAAAACCAAATCCCCTAATTGCTCTTGTGCATAATGCGTAACCCCAACAGTCACCACTTTTCCTTCAACGCTAAGCCATTCATGGTCTTGTGTAAAATAAGTTTTAGACATAAAAAATCATCCTTTAAAATAACGTTGTTCAACAAAGGGAAGTGAATGAACTGATAATACAATCTTTTTGCCTCGCAGTTCTGTAAAGACTTGTGTCCCTTCAACTTTACAATCAACAGGAACATAACCCATCGCGACAGGACCATCAAAAGAAGGACCAAAACCACCTGATGTTACAATGCCAATCTCATTACCTTGATCATCAAGAAGCACCGCACCAGCACGAATAGGTTGACGCGTTTGCGGTTTTAATCCAACACGACAACGAGCAGGTCCTTTTTGCAGTGCTTCAAGAAAAGCCTTCGCACCATAAAATTGTGCTTTTTCTCGAACACTTTTAGGAACAGCCCATGTTAGAGCCGCATCAATAGGTGTCGTATCAGGGGTAATATCATTTCCATGCAAACACAGCCCTGCTTCCAACCGCAAGCTATCGCGTGCTGCAAGTCCAATCCACTCAACACGAGAATCACTCAGCAATTTTTCAGCCAACATATGCGCATGCCCTATAGGCAAAGCAATTTCAAAACCATCCTCTCCCGTATAGCCAGAACGCGTTATAAACCAATCTTGTTGTGGTTCGAATCCTTGCATAAAGAACAATTCATTCCCTGGTAAATCAGCATCAGCAAGAACAGCAGCCGCTTCAGGACCTTGAAGAGCAAGCAATACCCTTTCAAGAGCAATCACTTGACATTCAAAATCAACCGCACGCTTTTCCAATTCTACAAAATCAGCCTGTGCATTCCCAGCATTGGCGACCAACATAAAACGGCTCTCTTCCAAACGGGTAATGATAAGATCATCAAGAATACCAGCCTGCTCATTAAGCAAATAATTATACCGTGAATGCCCAATCTTTAAAGCTGCTGCATCAATGGGAAAAGCATAGGACAAAAATTCCACGGCTTGTGCCCCTTCAACGGCAATCAATTTCATATGAGAAATATCAAAAAGACCCGCATGTGCACGCGTATGAAGATGCTCTTTCAAAACGCCAAGAGGATAAGTTAAGGGCATGTTCCACCCCGCAAAAGCGCCAAATTTTGCTCCTGCTTTTTCATGCAGATCATATAAAGGAAGTGTTTTTAAAAAAGATGTTTCTTGTGCTGTGCCCATAATAACTCCAAAGCTGCGCTAACGCCCACAGAATATGGCCGTCTCTGCCCCCTCTGTCATCAACCTGAGAGACTCGCGAAAAGATTTTTCGCTTACACCTTCGGCGCGGGATCTCCCGACTTTCCAGATCTGCCTTCTTCCTTTTACGGTCCTTAAAGCCTGAGAGATTATGGGCTATTTCCCCTTCGGCGGCAATGCGAAAACTCGCAATCTGCACTCTCCCGCAAAAGAATGAAAGAAACAATAACGCTCTTTCCAGCATGTTCTAATCTATAACCTATCTTTATCACACTGTCATTAGTAAAGTGATGAAAATGTTCTCATTTTAAAACTTGCATAAGCTGCTTCAAAAGATTTATAATAGCACCCTTTTGAACCTTACAAAAATTGCAAGGAACACATTTTAGGAAATTTAAGAAAAAAATCAAAAGCTATAAACAAAAATACCTCTTGAAAATCATGCAAAACGTCACACACTAAAAAGATCGCAAAGCAACATTCTTTCGCGCGCAGTCAACCTTAAAGATAGGGTCTCATATTCTTTTTTAGAATTAGGACTTCAAGTATTTTATAAGTATGATTTTAATGCACAAGAAGTGGGTTTTCTGCTTTCTCAATAGTGTCATAAATTGCAACTATTTACAGACTAAAACTACCGAACAAAGGTGACAAAATACTCATGAAAGCTGGTAATATCTCTTACAATTGCGAAAATGATCTCCCAAAGCAAATTGCCCTTTTTCCTTTAGAAGGTGCACTCTTACTACCCGGTGGTTTTTTATCACTCAACATTTTTGAACCAGAATCACTTGAAATGATTGAAAACGTTATGGTAACTGATCGTCTATTGGGCATTATTCAACCACTTTCATCGGATACAGACCGCTTCTCTACACAACTTTATAAAACAGGCTGTATAGGGCGCATTACAAACTACAGTGAAACAGGAAATGGACAACTGTTCATTATCTTACAAGGTGTTTGCCGCTTCACCTTAGAACAAGAATTGACAAACACAAAATCCTATCGAACAGCTCTCATCCAATCAAACATAAAAGACTTGCAAGAATTTGATGTTGAAGAAAGCATTAACCGAGAAAGCTTACTTGACGTTGTAGAAAAATATCTAACCATACATGAAATGGAATATAATTGGAGCAGTATCATAGAAGCCCCTACACCTATATTGGTTAATGCTTTTTCAGCTCTTATCCCCTTTACACCAGCAGAAAAACAAGCTCTCCTTGAAGCTCCAGATATCGAAAGCCGTGCGCAAACTCTTCTTGCATTAACAGAACGCTCACTCATGAAACAAACAGGTACAGATTACCGTTTAAACTAATAAACGTCAAAAAATGAAAAAAATGACCACAGATCCCAAAATGCTCGAATTACTCGTTTGTCCAATAACGAGAGGAACACTCTCTTACAACCGAAAAACACAAGAGCTCATTTCTCTCAAAGCCAAACTTGCCTATCCTATTCGTGATGGCGTCCCCATTATGCTTGCCTCAGAAGCGCGCCCTTTGCAAAACGATGAAAAAGTAGCCTATAAAAAATAAGAAAATTTCCTTCATTTTTTCTGGAGAAAACTGTTATCAATCACTGCTCTATGAAAAGCTCTCTTTTGCTCATGCAATCTTTTTAATATTAGTGCTAATCCATTACACGTCAGCACCAGCATTCTCTTTACCAACTCCCCTCTTTACCAACTTCCAATGTTATACTTACTCTAAAAAGTCTTTTGCTTCTGAATGCGAAAAGAAGCTTCCGTTTTTATACAAAATAAATAGATAAAGTCTTATAGTTACAATTTTAAACATACCCCATAATGATCACCAAGAAATTGTCCTAAATTTCATCAAAATAAAGGGATGCATTGTAACAGTTGCATGTAAACTTTGTAAAAAACAACCAAAACAACTGCTGTCACTCTGGTTGACGATTTAAAGAAATTATCCTATGAATGAACTTGTGTTTTTGATCGTATACGCAGCGATCAATAGGGCCTGGAAGCCCTAAAACCGAGTATAAAATAAACCCGCTTTTTGCGGATATCCCAGAATTTCCGAGGGCTCTTATTATGTCCAAGTGCTTTCAGCACTAAAAGCAAGAGGCTGGCTCGGTTTCAGCACTTCCAGACCCCGGAAACGCTTATTCCATAAAAACATAATAAATTCAGTGTGTTATATGCAATTATTTTATAAGAATCCACTTAAGAATCCACACTTTTATGCATGATCCATTTGACCCTTTTTTATATAAGATTGCCATGTATGAATAGATCCTAAAAATGCAAATATTATAACGCATGTGTGCATTCAGACGAAATGAAAAGCCGATATCACTCATAACAGTTTATAAATTTTATGATACGTTTTTATCACAGCACAAATTACACTGTTAAAAATTTAGTTGTTTGGAATTATCGATAACATACGTTTAAAGATCACATTTTGTTTTAATGATTGGATTGTTAATCCCATGATAAAAACATAAAATTACAGTTCTCAAAATTGAGAAGCGTAAAATCTAAAGATGTTATCGCAACATTAGATTATCCTATAAGAAGGTAATCATTTAAAACTTTTATAAGCTTATAGGTTTAATTTATAAAGATTGCATAAAAGGATTTAAAGACAAGATCGCTTTTAAAAACGCTTTCTAAAAATTTAGAACGATAAGTAAGAAGCATAAATATAGTATCATCACAACAGCTATGCTAATTTTAAAAACGAAACTGTATTCGCTTCCACAAAAAAATGGAAACGAACAATGCAATAGCAGTAAAATACTATCTACTTAGACATGGTACTAGAAAACGTTTTAAAAGTTACCGTTTAAAAGCACAGAGCCAAATATGGACTGAGTGATTTACTCACCCCAAAATTGGGGGCAGCTATTGAGACAAAGATAAGCAAGCAAAATTCAAAAATATTTAACATTATAAGGCATGGGATTTTACTTAATTTTGCTAGCCAAATATAGAGCGATTAATTTGCAAAGAAGTTACATTTGAGTGCAAAATGAAAATACGCTTATGAAAGCTTTTCTAAATGCACGTTTAAACGTTTGAAACTGATGTTTATAACAGTTTTTAAAGCCTTGCGTTTGATAAAATAGGTTGTTTATTGTCTTATGAGAGATGGTTTTGAAAACCAATGCTCGTAAATGTAAAAAACCGTTTTGTTATAAGATATTCACTTAATATGCATTTGCTTTTGATTGGATTGATAAAGCTACCGAGCGTTTTGATTTGTTTGATACGTTTGATAGCCATAACAAGCGTTTTATAGGCTCTCTCATTCAAATGAGTGATTAAAGATCATACGCACATTTACGTTTCTTTTGATAAGTTTTCATATC
>NZ_JBHIMX010000139.1:0-689 GCF_042194435.1 Bartonella sp. LB28NMGDW | reverse complement strand
AGATCACGCATTTGTTTTTCAATCAGCTGCTTTTCAAAATATGCATCGCCTAAGAAAAAAATCTCTCTGTCAGGATTGTAGCCAATTCTGTTCAAATAATAAGCTGAGCCATAAAACTTGCCAACATCAAGGAATTCTGCCCGCGTTTCATAAATGAAATTCTGGTTGGGCAGCGTGCCCCCAACACCCCCCGATTGGGGTTTTGGTAAAGGAAGCCCCTCAGAAAGTTCCCCTGCATTATTGAGATCTACTTTTGGTGTAAAGAGAGCACCAGCCCCGGTTAAACCACTTAAGGACTCCAGTGGATTGCCCGCAACCGACTTTGCTTCAAAATGCGCATCCCCTGTAATCGAACCTTCCGCTGCCGTGTTATTGAGTTGATCGACCACCAGATTTAAAGTGCCACCCGCTTGGACAAGACCAGGAGCTGCATCAAGAACTTTTGAGCCAATTTGGCGATCCTTGCCATTGACTATATCTAAAGAAACATCGCGGCTTCCATCAGCTTTATAGCCATAACAATAAGCATCCGTATTGGCATTACAACCCATATAGGTATTTTTATAAGCCGTTGCACCTAAATTGGTCAGCGTCTTGGCGTGGATATCAGCATTTCCCTCTGCTCTCATAGAGCTATAATGGTTGTCAATGGTATCAGCGTTAATGATGAGATTGCCACTAGATTGTAT
>NZ_JBHIMX010000138.1:0-695 GCF_042194435.1 Bartonella sp. LB28NMGDW | reverse complement strand
CAAATGAAACCGCGTCTGTTAATCAACAAGAGCCTGCAAAAAAATACGAATTTATTGATGATTGTGAATATATCGATGGTCATTTCTTAACTCGAATTAGAGCCTTAAGAGATTTTGATGATGTGAAAAAAGGTGACCTCGGTGGCTATATTGAAAGTGAAGATAATCTCTCTCATGAAGGTAATTGCTGGGTGTATAATAAAGCTCGGGTCTTTCAAAATGCACGCGTCTTTGGAAATGCTAAAGTAAAAAGCTTTTTTGTTGATGTCTATGGTAATGCGCAAATTTATGGGAATGCTATTTTTGAAGGTATGACATTAAAGGACAATGCAAAGCTGTCTGGTAATGCGCATGCTAACAACGCCGTTGTAATTGAAGGCAATGCACAAATTTATGATAACGCCCGTGTCACTGATCATGCTCATATTTCCGATAATGCTGTCATTTGTGATGATGCTCATGTCGGAGGCAATGCAAAAATAAGTGGCTCTGCTTACATTTGTGATGAATCACGTGTTTTTGATGATGCTGTTATTTGTGATGCTCTTATCTCTGGTTCTTCATATATTCATAGCAATGCCTCTTTAACAGCTAATGAAGATATCTGTGATGATGCATATCCTGAGTTTGGTAGCGAAGATGATTATTATCGTCATGAGTATTATGCTGATTTTGAAGGGTATTATGACGATGAT
>NZ_JBHIMX010000137.1:0-695 GCF_042194435.1 Bartonella sp. LB28NMGDW | reverse complement strand
CAGCTTGGGGGATTGGTGCCAGGCAACGGCAATTTGCGTTATAGCGGTGCAGCAAAGGTTATCCTTAATGAAGTGGTAAGTGCCAATCGCTCGCGTCTTGAAGGCGTGAGCGAAGTACACGGGCATATGGCGGATGTTATTATCGCCAACCCCAATGGGATTACTTGTAACGGTTGTGGCTTTATTAATACTCCACGGGTGACTTTATCGACCGGACAACCGATTATTGGAACCGATGGGGCTTTGAGTGGGTTGCGTGTTGAGGGTGGTGATATCACCATAGGCGCTCGTGGAGCTGATGGAAGTGCATTAGATATTTTTGATCTTGTTTCGCGCAAGATCAGTATCGGAGGTCCCATACAGGTCAAAGGGGATTTGGCTGTTATCGCTGGTCACAATCATTTTGATTATGACAAGCGGGAAGCAACTTCTCTTGGTTCTGATGGCAAAGAGCCGGAATTAGCAATTGATTCCAGTGAGTTTGGTGGAATGTATGCGGGGCAGATCCGCGTGATTGCCAATGATAAAGGCGCCGGCGTTAAAATGCGCGGAGACATGGTTGCCAATGCAGGCGCCATGAGATTGACAAGTGATGGCAAGCTGGTGATTGCCAAAGCACGCGCCAAAGGAGCGGTGAAGGCTCACTCCCACCACGACAGTGTGCATGTAAAAGATTTGCTTTTTTCAGAAGAAGC
>NZ_JBHIMX010000136.1:0-697 GCF_042194435.1 Bartonella sp. LB28NMGDW | reverse complement strand
TAGACCGTGTAAGAGATACGATTAACAGTTCTTTTGCAGGTGCGGGTCGTTATGGGTCCGGTGCACATGCAGGTGTATTGGCAAATGAACTTGGTGCTTTGTCCACAAGTGCTACAGCAGACCAGTATAATCGTGATGCGGATCGCATGATGCAAGCCAATGCCATGATAGACCAAGCCAATCAAAATCAGTTGGGAGCATCAAATAACTTCTTGCAGGGTTATGGCAATGCCTATTCCAATGCCATACAGGGGGGAGGTGTGCTTGATAATTACAATCAGAGAGTTGTTGATGCCAATCGTGAACGTTGGCTGGAGCAAGACAATAGCGGCTGGAATAGGTTGAATATGCTTATGAACGCCGGTCATGGCTTTGCAAGGAATTACGGCACGACGACGAATAATAATACAGCCTCTATGATGCAAGGCAACGACCCTTGGAAGAACGCTATAGGGATTTTAGCTGGTATTTCTGGTTTTGCAGGAAAAAAGTGAGGTAGTTATGCAAAATAGTAACGATAACATTTTATCAAGACTTCTTAAGTCTATGCATGTAATGAGCCAATATGTACCACGTATACGTTTCAACGATCTAGAAGACGCCAAACAACAGGCAAATAATTTACCTTATTTAACCCCTTCTTCCCCTATAGCAACTTTTGGTTCACAATCAAATCCTTTAGGTTTAGCTAAAAATA
>NZ_JBHIMX010000135.1:0-714 GCF_042194435.1 Bartonella sp. LB28NMGDW | reverse complement strand
GAGACATAGAAACTAGATGAGATAAAAAGCAATGGTTCCCGTAACAGACGCCCTTAATATCCATATGACAAAATAACGAGGATATCCAATCCTACAGTAAAAAATATTCGCACTGAAATTGAGCTATTTTCATAAATTAAAAAATGAAATTAAGAAAAGATCAATTATCGTAAACTATACACTTTACTTTAATGTCAAAATTATAATAATGACAACAAACATCAGGATCTATATAATAGTAAAAAAGAGTCATATTAAAATGAAGTTGGTCATTCTTATAATTTTGATTGCAAACATTTTATCAGCTTGTGCATTAGCACCAAAGCTAAAACAGCCCAATGATAGGAACCGTGTACCTATTAATAAAACAATCCCTGCCGAAATCAAGCGAGCAAATATATGAAAAAGCGATTTATTATAACAGGAATGATTACCATTTGGGGAATGATAAATTTGGCACATGCAGTGGTGGATCATTCTAAAACACGTGTAGACGCAGATCCATCAAGTTTATGCAATGTTCTAGAAGTGGCACGTGCAGAGTTTGAAAAGCGAAAGTATGGAAGAGACAGCTCTGGAATCCTAGAAAAATGTTTAAAATTGCTATCATCTGCTCCACCGCCACAACCTGCTCCACCGCCACAACCTGCTCCACCGCCACAACCTGCTCCACCGCCACAACCTGCTCCACCGCCACAACCTGCTCCACCAGCA
>NZ_JBHIMX010000134.1:0-716 GCF_042194435.1 Bartonella sp. LB28NMGDW | reverse complement strand
GATGCCATGGGGCGGTTGACACTTGATAATCGCAATCATTTAAGCCGTCTGTTGGGAAGAGCGCCTAGTGAAGCGGAATTGTATTTAGCGCATCAACAAGGTGCAGGGGGAGCCGCGCGTCTTTTGCAAAATCCCCATGCCAATGCGGCGCAAATTGTTGGGAGCAATGCGGTTGGCTTGAATGGTGGAAACAACGCTATGCGTGCAAGTGATTTTGTCAACCGTGTGTTACAGATGTATGGTGGGCAGCCTCATAGAGCAAGTCCTACAGCGCATGGTGGCATTAGAAATAGAGACAACTTGTTAGAGGTTTTAAGGGCATTATTAGCATCACAAGAAGAAGCTTCGGAAGAAGAAGAGAGTGATGATGATAATCCTTTGATGACGCAATTCATGCGGGCGTTTTACGGACCATTTTACCGGAATTAGGATTCACGAGAGATGTCAACGATTTATGATTGGTCGCTTAGAGCGGCGGATAATACGCGCGTGGATGATTTGATTGATTGGTCCGAAGGACAGCAGCCTAGCAGTGTGAACACGAGCGCCCGTGTGATGATGCAAAGGATAAGTGAGTATTTGTCAGACACGGGTGGAGAGCTTGAAGGCATTGTTACAAATGATCATGTCCAACAAACGAGTGTGATAAGGCTTGCAAGCACTTCACAGTTTTTAGAGTATAAGAATGGTATCGTTTTGCGCTTTATGGCGACGGG
>NZ_JBHIMX010000133.1:0-718 GCF_042194435.1 Bartonella sp. LB28NMGDW | reverse complement strand
ACTATTCTAAGTCATACAGTTGGCGGCAAAGTAGAGCGTGCCTATCGTCGTACTGATTATCTAGAACAGCGCCGTGTTTATATGGATAAATGGGCGGCTTATGTCACGGGTCAATCTTAAGATATGGGGTGAATAACCCCATTATCTGTGGATAACTTTAGCTCTCTTCTCTCTCATTCTTTCTCAATAAGAGTCATAAATTATCACATTAGAAATTGTATGATAAAATATTGTTTTCTATAAATAAAATACCTTTAAAAATGAACCAAAATGTGGTTAATAAATGGTTATGATTTGTTGCCATTTTTTGATAGTGAAAGGATTTTAGTATGACAGAAAATGATATTCTTTTGACAGATCGTGAAAGTGCAAAATTGCTTCATATGAGTGTCTCAACATTCCGCCGTCATGTTACCAATGGATCTCTCCCCAAACCCCTAAAATTGGGTTTTTTATCGCGTTGGTTACAATCGGATCTTTTGAATGTCATCGAGCAAGCAAAACAGCAACGTTATAACGACGCGGCATAAAAAGAAAACCTTGTCACGTAAGGACGGACAAGGCTTTCTCAAGCTCATCAACCTGGTGCTTTATTTGGTGTAAATTCAAGGCTTTCTCTGCTGAAGCAAGACTTAAGGCTGGCATTCAAGTTGTTCTGAATGTTTTTTACAATAAGGGCTATTTAAGCGTCTCTCAACACTTCGCTGAGGCATGACAG
>NZ_JBHIMX010000132.1:0-719 GCF_042194435.1 Bartonella sp. LB28NMGDW | reverse complement strand
ACGGCGCGTTTTTACATTCCTGATCAAGATATCAAAAACAGCAAGACGCTCAAATTTGTTGTCGTTGAGGGGAAGCTTTCAGAGATTTACTATAATGGTTCACCGGCGTCTCGTTATAACAATGTTGTGTGGAGTGCTTTTCCTGGGCTTCAAGGTCATGTTTTGAACATGCGCGATATTGAACAGGGGCTTGATCAGATCAACCGTTTGAGTTCAGCGCACGCTCAAAGCGAACTTCTTCCAGGGCGTGAAGAAGGGAGCACCATTGTCAATATTAACAATCATCCCGATAAAACTTTCAAGGTTACTGTTTCTCATGACAATATGGGACAAGCCTCTACAGGTTATGCGCGTTATAGTGCGGGCTTGAGGGTAGAAAATATTTTAGGGATGAATGATGCGTGGGATTTTAACTATCAGCGCAGTCAGACAGATTATTGGGGTGGGAGCAAGCAAGAAGGACATAGCAATAACATTTCAGCGAGTGTGAGTATTCCGTACGGTTATTGGACCTTTGGATTGAATGGCACTGTTTATAATTACCAAAGCATAATCCCTGGCAATTTTACCGATATTGAGACGACGGGGGATTCCAGTGAGTTGCACGCCAGTACAAGCAGGGTTCTTTACCGTGATAGTGTTTCCCTTACAACCTTGAATTTAGGTCTTTCTTATAAAAGAACCAACAATTACCTTCTTGGCAATAAGATTGAAGTGGG
>NZ_JBHIMX010000131.1:0-721 GCF_042194435.1 Bartonella sp. LB28NMGDW | reverse complement strand
GATTTTTTTGATTTCACTGGTTAATTCGTATTTTTTGCACATAGAAGACCCTCACAATCTAATGTGATAAACGTTTGATAAAATTTGGAATGGGAAAATTTGAAAGAGGGGCGCCCCCGCTGCACCTGTACTTCCATTTACACTGCTTTATTGATTAGACCCAGACAATCTCTAATTCACCATAAGGAGAGAGACGTTCAGTATAGGTTTTTATTTTAGTAGACCCGCCGACATTTTCACGAATAACAGCAATGCCATGAATATGAGCATTTTCAAAAACATGCACGTTATTTGCTATACGAGCGTTTTCATAAACCCTAGCATTGTCATAAACATAGGCATTATCATAAATAATAGCCTTGCCATAAACACGCGCATTACCATAGACATGGGAATTATCAGAAATAACAGCCTTGCCATAAACATGGGCATTATTATAAACATAGCCAGCAACGATAGCATTGTCATAAACCCGCGCATGACCATAGATATGACCACAAGTGACAGCCTTGCCAAAAACCCTTGCATTTTCATAAACATGACCATTTTTAAACACAAGAGCCTCATCATACACCCAGCAATTGCCATCATGAGAGAGGTTATCTTCCTTTTCAATAAAGCCGCCTAAGGTACCTTCTTTGATATCAGCAAAATCTTTTAATGCTTTAATACGGTAGAGAACATGTTTACCAAATACACGCGTTTCATTTGTGAGTGCAAA
>NZ_JBHIMX010000130.1:0-724 GCF_042194435.1 Bartonella sp. LB28NMGDW | reverse complement strand
CAACACCCCCCATTGTCGAAAATTAGCAAGAGCTGCGGTGTTGATCACACCGGAGAAACTTTACAGCATTAAGGAGATAAAGATGGCTGTAGAAAAGAAATATGAATTCACGGATGAGACACGTGTTTTTGGTAATCACACACTTCATCGTATTAAAGCCTTAAGAGATTTTGGAGATGTGAAGGCTGGAGAGATTGGGGGGTATATCGAAAAAGAGAGCAACTTAAGTCATCATGGTGAATGTTGGGTTGCTCAGAAGGCTTGTGTTTTTGATAATGCCAAGGTTTATGAAAATGCATGGGTTTTTAATGGAGCCAATGTTTATGAAAACGCCCGTGTTTATGGCAATGCCCGTGTTGGTATAGATGCTTTTATTTATGGAGATAGTTATGTTTATGGCAATGCCCATATTTATGGCAGAGCTAGAGTTTATGAAAATGCTCGTGTTAGTGGGCATGCGCATGTTAGTGACCATGCCCGTGTTTATGGCAATGCCAAGGTTTGTGGCTATGTCTGTGTTAGTAATGATGCTTCGGTTTATGGCAATGCGCATGTGTATGGGAATGCTAAGGTTTGTGAAAATGCTCGTGTTTACGGAAATTCCAAGGTTTGTGGATATACCAAGGTTTGTGGCTATGGAGAGGTTAGCGATAACGACGAAGTTTACATGCGTAAACACGTTTCATATAGCACAAACGAAGCGCATAAGAATGATGATGGTAAG
>NZ_JBHIMX010000013.1:0-43918 GCF_042194435.1 Bartonella sp. LB28NMGDW | reverse complement strand
TTATACTTCCTAAATCAAAAACCGGTAAACTTGTTGAAGGTTCATTTGCATGGCTGCTTAAACAATACTTTAACAGCTCTAATTGGCATAGTTACACTAAAGCTACAAAAAAACAAAAAGAACTCATCCTTATGAAGGTATGTGATACTATAGGAAACATTCCATACCAAGCAATTGAAAAGAAGCATATTATAGCCGGTGTTGAACGGCGTAAAGAAACACCAGCAATGGCTAGAAACTTTCTGAAAGCCCTTAATGGACTTTTTAATTGGGCAATTGATCAAGGTCTTTTGGAAAATAATCCAACTTTAGGCGTCAAAAAACCTCCTCTTAAAAATAAAAGCGGCTTTCCTGTTTGGACAGAAGAAGATGTTGAGAAATATTATCAAAGATGGTCCCATGGTACCCATGAACGCGTTTGGATTGATATTCTTCTGTATACGGGCTTACGTCGTGGTGATGCGGTTCGCATTGGCTGGAAAGATGTCAAAGACAATATTATTCATCTCAAAACAGAGAAAAGTAAATTCCAAACAGATGTCTTTCTACCTATTTTACCGGAATTAGCCAAAACGCTTGAAGCTGGTCCTATTGGAACAGAAACTTTCATCTGTAGTAAAACTAATCAAAAACTCTCCAAAGAAAGCTTTGGCGATACATTTAGAGACGCTTGTAATGCGGCTGGAATTAAAAAATCGGCGCATGGATTAAGAAAATTAGCAGCAACACGCGCAGCTAACTCTGGTGCAACAGTATCACAACTCAAAGCAATTTTTGGCTGGACAAATGATGCTATGGCATCTCTTTACACAAAGAGCGCAGACCGTAAAAGGTTAGCTATAGAGGCGATAAAAAAGCTTCAAAAAGATGAGGGATAGAGGCAAAAAAACTCAATAGAATCAAGATTCACCTATTCCCCCATATTAGACATAACTATTTTATTTTACTTGCTTTTTATATACCATTCACGGACACCACCGTGAAATGGGATTGGTTGCCTTAAGAGATGTTTCTATAAGACAATGCTATCCTGTTTTCTCATGATCATAATCCTCAATCTAACAAAGATGAAACAAACAATAGGATTGCAAATATGATTTGGGGAGCTCATCTGAAAGATGAAAAATGATAAAAATCTCCGCTATAAAAATTAAAGAAGAAACTATTCGTTGAAACGTAACTTCTTTATTTTAGAATTTTTATATAACACTTTACTGTTGAGATGCATAACCGTTAAAACGCATGACCACGATCTGTAGAATTAAGCTTTGGCGAGAAAAACATTTCAGTATCTGCTTGTAAAACATTTTTACAATTTTTAGATTCCTTAACAGCTTGTCCTGAAAGAAAACACTTCTTTCCCCATTCTTCCCTTAATTTTGCATCTTTCTTAAAATCCTCTACGCTATAAGTTTTTTCACACCCCACAGCGAATAATAGAGCCATGCATAATAAAATAATTTTTTTCATTTTACCCTCTTTAAATACCTTATCTGTTAACATCATCCCCCAAATGGGTGTTAAGTTTTCATACTGTATGAGAAGACAGCCTTACTATCACTTACTTGCTTTCAAAGTGAGCACTCTGAGTAAAATAACGTAAGAAGAACTCACGACAGCCATCGTATGAGTTTGTCATAAAATATAATGAGAAGAAAAAAGCCCAAACTGAGTAAAAATGACAAAATCAGAAGACGCACTAATGTTTTTTTTCCAACTGATTTCAAATAGTGACATAGCGATAGGAACCGCGCCCCTCACCCTATAAAAAGCCTATGAGCATTATAACGCTTAGTATCACGATCAATAGACTACAAAGCCATTACAAAAAAGTATGAGCTCTTTTTACCTATTCGTATGTTGATTATTGTTTCCCCCATCGAATGCTTAAATAAAAACATCTTGTAATATATAGAAAACAATCAACAATGCAAATCATTTTTACGAAGATTTCTTCGTGTGGAGTCTGTTTGAAATCCATCTTTTAGAAGTCTGAATTTAGAAGCAGATAATTATGAAAGCTTTTCAAGGAATGAAACAGTTTGATCACTCTTAAAGAAGTAAAAAAACGTGATCCAATCCTGAAGACAAAATTCTGATGAAAAAACTTTTGCTAGGAATTCTTTTAAGGCACTGTAAAATATTCTATCCGTTATATCAAACGTTACGCCATTTTGGGATCTATTCATTTTTCACTTTTATCAACTCTGCTCTAGAAATCCATTTCTTGAGCGTTTTTTATCGTCTCATTTTCTCCTTCAAACACAAATACTCAAAAACGTTTTGCCACCAACAATGAAATTTTCCTGCTTTTATAAAACACATAAGTAAAAATAGAAGAGCGATTTTGAGAGCCCCCCCTTGAAAATGGAAATATTATCCATTTACTTCACAAGCGGAAATAATCTCACGGTTTATTCAAACTTTCCCTATGGTCTTTTGCCCTATGCTCTGGTGCAATTTTATTGATAAAGTTTTCTCTATAAAAATTTAAGTAAATATGTTCGTTAAAGCCAATCACGGATTTTCAAAGGGGTTGTAAGATCCATTATCTCGCCGCCATTTTAAAGGTTCAGTGAAATCACTTGACCAAAGACCGATCTTGTTGTTGCGTGCTTTTTCTTCCGCATGATAGTACTGAGTTGGAATAGGATCTTTTCCCTCTTTTGAGAGGACCAACATACCTTCTGTAAGACCTGCCTCAGCTAAATCAACCCCTTGAACAAAACATTGCGCATAATAAACACCATTGTGCATCACAGCCTGTTTACAGGATAAATCCTGCCCAAGTGTTTTGGTGACAAGCCAAGCCGTTGTAACCGCACCACAGGGCCATTCTTGATCATTTAATCGTGCTTTTTGGCGTGGTGCGCACGTGTCTACACCATAAAGATGAATATCACGGGTGATATATGAGCGCCAAGATTGTGCAGCAGGCGTCAGTAATTTAAATGTAACCCCACTTGTAACAGAGGCCTTACCATGAAAAACAACAGCATTATTTGCAACATCGTTTGATGAAACACTCTTCTGCAAATCGAGAACTGGTTCATTTTTTTCTAATTGCTGTTTGGTGATAGATTTAACCAACTTTTCTTCTTCTCGATTTTTTTCTTTTCGATAAAAATTGAGAATATCTTGTATATCTTGCATCTCAAATGTTTTAAGAATACTGAAATCTATTTTATCTTTATACTGGCTTAATCCCCACACTATGGAACCCATAATGTAAATAATAACAATCAATTTAAATAGCATTTCTTAACACGCTCGCTCAAAAAATTCATTGTTTTTCTATCCTTTCACATTATTTATCACTAATCCCCTTGTTTTTAAAGAAAAAAATCCAAATATCTGTGTTGCACATTAACTACATTTTGTAAAGAATAATATTCCTTACTTGCATTGTTTTAATATTATTGTCTTTACCAATACATACAACTTAAAATTGCCATTTTCATGTAACACAATCCCAGTTTGAAAAGACTTCTGTCTCTTTAAGAAAAAGAGTTTGAGAGTGAACAGATCCACTATCAAGGCTTTTAAAACAAACAAACGAGAAGATTAAACTGTTATCAAATGACAGCATTCTCCAGTTTGTTAGAGGAAATGGAATGTCGACATATGAACAAATATTATTTGTTAAAGAGAGGTAAAATGACAGATAATAGATTCCAAAACATCATTTTTATCGTGACCATGCTGCTTTTTACGGCAGTTTTTGTATCTGATCTTTCTTATGCTGCTCCTGCTGCTAGTGGAGGTGGTCTGGGAAATCTTGATGGTGTTTTAGGCAATATTGTCACAATGATGACGGGTGCAACGGCAAAGCTTATTGCAATTATATGTGTTGCTGCTGTGGGGATTGGTTGGATGTACGGCTTTATTGACTTACGCAAAGCAGCTTACTGTGTTCTCGGGATTGCTATTGTTTTTGGTGCCCCTGCTCTCGTTGGTAAATTAGCGGGCACAACATAAATGAACGAAGATACTCTTTTCCTTGCCTGTACGCGCCCAGCCATGTTTGCTGGTGTTACAATGGAAGCGATGGCGCTTAATGTCATGGCGACATCCATTCTTTTTATTTTGACGAGTGATTTTACCATGTTTGGTCTTGGGATTGGGATGCACTTTATTTTGCGAGAAGTGACAAAGTATGATCACAACCAATTTCGCGTATTATTTGCATGGCTCAATACTCGAGGAAAACAAAAAAACCTCAACCGATGGGGAGGAGGTTCGACCTCCCCCTTGCGCCTTATCCGAACTTATAAGGAACTAAGCTGAAGGAGCCAAGCCGGTGAAACAGATGTCAATAATGAAACGGGAAACTTTGCCTGAAGAATATATTCCCTATATACGCTACATCAACCAACATGTCGTTGCTTTAAATTCACGCTGTTTAATGGTTGTGATGGCTGTTGAGGGTATAAATTTTGACACTGCGGATATTGATCAATTAAATTCTTTACACAACCAATTAAACACCCTTTTAAAAAATATCGCAGACGAACGACTTGCTTTATATTCTCACATCATCCGCCGCCGTGAAACGATATACCCAGAAGGTCACTTTCTTTCATCTTTTGCAACAACATTAGATGAAAAATATAAAAAGAAAATGGTTTCGCAAGAACTGTATAGAAATGATCTATTTATTTCACTGCTTTGGAATCCGGCAGCGGATAAAACAGAAAAGCTGGTTTCATTTTTTCAGCGCTTGAGCAAAGCGAAGAAAACACAATCTGAACCCGATGAGGAAGCTATTCGTAAACTCGAAGAGTTAAGTCAAGACCTTATGCAAGGTTTAGAAGAGTATGAAGTCCGTCTGCTATCAATCTATGAACATGAAGGTATTTTATTTTCTGAACAAAGTGAATTTCTCCACCAGCTGGTGGGGGGAAGACGTGAGCGTATTCCTCTCACATTTGGAACTATTGCTTCAACGATTTACTCAGATCGTGTTATTTTTGGGAAAGAAATTATCGAAATTCGCCATGAAAGCAATGAACGCTTTGTGGGCATGTTTGGATGGAAAGAGTATCCTTCTAAAACACGCCCAGGTATGACTGATGGTCTTCTTACGGTGCCATTTGAATTCATTTTAACACAATCCTTTGTCTTTAAAAGTAAGGCAGCCGCCAGTGCGATTATGAGCCGCAAACAAAATCAAATGATCAATGCAGCTGATCGTGCTAGCTCACAAATCGATGCACTAGATGAAGCGCTAGATGATTTAGAATCAAACCGTTTTGTTTTGGGAGAACACCACATTTCTTTAGCTGTTTTTGCTGATCATCCCAAAATATTGTCTGAAAACTTATCAAAAGCACGTTCCCATTTAACCAATGGAGGAGCGGTGATTGCCAGAGAAGATTTAGGATTGGAAGCAGCATGGTGGGCACAGCTTCCTGGAAACTTTAGCTATCGGGCGCGTTCAGGCGCCATTACTAGCAGAAACTTTGCCGCTTTATCGCCTTTCCATTCTTTTCCCGTTGGCAAACTGAACGATAATGTTTGGGGAGCTGCTGTCGCATTGCTAAAAACACAGGCTGGTTCACCTTACTATTTTAATTTTCATTATGGCGATCTTGGAAACACGTTTGTTTGTGGTCCATCGGGATCCGGTAAAACAGTGATTGTTAATTTTCTTCTTGCACAATTACAAAAACACAATCCAACAATGGTTTTTTTTGATAAAGATCAAGGAGCAGAGATTTTTGTACGGGCTGGAGGAGGGAAATACAAACCTTTAAAAAATGGGCAGCCCACGGGTATTGCTCCCTTAAAGGGCATGGAATACACCGAAAAAAATAAAATCTTTCTTCGTAATTGGATCTTAAAGCTGGTAAGCGCTGAAGGGCAAATCGTAACAGAAGAAGAGCGACAAGATATCGCCAAAGCTATTGATTCCTTAGAAAACTTACCCCCAACACAACGTTCTCTTGGTGCACTTCAACTGTTTTTTGACAACACATCAAAAGAAGGTATCGCCATACGACTACAACGCTGGATTAGGGGCAATGATTTAGGGTGGGTTTTTGATAATGATCAAGATGATCTCAATTTAAACGCACAGTTCATTGGATATGACATGACCGATTTCTTAGACAATGAAGAAATTCGGCGCCCCTTAATGATGTATCTCTTTCACCGCATTCTTGATTTGATTGATGGGCGGCGCATCATTATTGTCGTTGATGAATTCTGGAAAGCTTTGGAAGATGATTCATTCAAAGCTTTTGCGCAAGATCGGCTAAAAACAATTCGTAAACAAAATGGCATGATGCTCTTTGCAACACAAAGCCCTAAAGATGCTTTGAACTCAACAATCGCGCACACAATTATTGAGCAATGCCCCACCCAAATATTTTTTCCAAATCAAAAAGCAAATTACAATGATTATGTCGAAGCTTTCAAACTTACTGAGCGTGAATTTGAACTGATACAGTCAGAATTAAGCAGAGAATCTCGCCGTTTTCTCGTCAAACAAGGACAAAGTTCCGTCGTTGCAGAACTTAACTTACGTGGAATGAATGATGAGATCGCCGTTTTAAGCGGCACAACAAAAAACATTGAACTCATGAATGAAATTATCAACGAATATGGAGCAGACCCTGACAAATGGCTGCCCATATTTTATCAAAGGAGAAAAAATCAATGAAAAAATATGGCTTAGTTACACTGTTATCTTTTTCTTTTATTTCACATGCAATATCACAAACGACACCCGATGCGGATGAATATTATAAACAAGCACTCGAGAATACACAAAAATTAGATGCTGCAAAATCAGAAACAGCTGAAAGCGTATATAAAACTGCAACTGAAACTGCAAAAAAAATTAAAGCAATAAGTCATCAACTTGAACAACTTAAGTCACAAACAGATATAACAACAACAGAAGCTGTAAAAAAACCTAGCCTTGAAGAATTGCAGAAGCTTCAAGCTCTTCAACAAGAGCTTCAAGTAAAACTTTCTCTTCTTCAAGCCGATCTTCAAGTGGCTTCTCTAAAACTTCAGTCTCTTGATATGATTCAAGCAAGAGATACGAAAACAAAAGACGAAATGCGTGAAGAAAAGGAACAACAAAAACATAAATACCTTGAGGCACAATTAAAAGAAAAAGAAAAACAATTAAAAGAAAAACTTGAAAGTACGAGTACAAATGTCAGACTTTAGTTTTTCTCCATTTGAAAGCATTTCTGGGTATATTTTAACCCCTCTCGATAATGTGATGGACACAACGGTGAGAGGGTTATCTTCTGCTATTTCAGCGCCCTTAAATCTCGCCGCAATCATTTTTATCTTTCTTTATGGCTATAATGTTATGACAGGTCGCGTTGCGCTTTCCATGCATAGTCTTCTCAATAATGTTGTTAAAATCGTTGTTGTGACAACAATGGCAACGAATGCGGATACATTTAATACTTATGTCAAGGATATTTTCTTCAAAGATTTATCCAATGCTATTGGAAATGCGCTTAACAGCAATCCTGCAAGCTCCAATGTTTTTGATTATATTTTGTTAAAGGCAAATACTCGCTATCAAGAAGTTTTATACAACGCTTGGTTTTTTGAAAAGATCGTTGTGGGGCTTCTTGGTTCTATCATGCTTTTAGCCGTTATTCTTTTTTGTATAGGTGGTTTTATTGTGCAAATGTTTGCACAAGTTGCACTCGTAATGATTATAGGTCTTGGCCCTCTATTCATTAGTTTATATTTGTTTAATGCAACGCGAAAATACACCGATGCATGGATTACAACTTTGATCAATTTTACCATTTTACAGGTTCTCGTGATCATGCTTGGAACCATTATATGTCAAGTTATCCTACAGGTTCTCAAAGTTTCATATGAATCAATCTATGTTCTTTTCCCCCCTGTCCTCGTCATTTCGATCATAGGGGTTATTATCTTCCGTGCGCTTCCCGGTATTGCAACAGCGCTGGCCTCTGGCGGACCATACTTTAACACTGGTGTCTCTTCAGGAGGACAGGTTTTCACAATGCTTGCCAATGGTGCAAGAACGAGTGCGAATACAGTAAAAAATGCCGCTTTACAAATCTCAGGTGCTGCCGGTAACGCTTCTAAAGGTGCGGCAGGCGCGGCAGCAAAAGCAGGAAGATCTGGAGGTGGTCGTGGTCGGTTTTAAGATAAAGCACCTCTTTAAAAGAATAAGCACTTTTGTTTTAGCCTTGCGTGCGCCCTTTGGCGCACGCGCCATGGTCCTGTTCCAGATAAGACCTAACATCTCGGGTCTTACAACAAAACCAATCAAAGTCTTGCATCACATAGACTTGTAAAAGTGTCCAAAATAAAGGCTCTCATGCATTGTATTCCAAGATATTTGTGAGTTCAAAAAATGAAACGAAAAATAACTTTTGTTATGGTCCTAACAATCGCTCTTACTGGTTGCGCCTCTTTGAGTGGCCCCAAAAAACCACCACGCTGTAATGGCAAACATACACGTGCTTTAAATAAAGATAAGTGGAATTGGGACAATCAAAACGTTGTCCACCCAGAAAAGAGCGTAAAGACTGTTACAACTCCTATCATTCTCAATACTTTGGAAAGTGAAAAAGCAACAGCCAATTCAGCTTTATTAAAGCCGGTTATTCATGAAGCACGATCTGATAAAACTGTGGAGGTTACGCGTGAAAAGTGATGCCCTTGAAGAATATATAAAAGAAGCCCGCTCATTTGACATTGATCGCATGCATAGCATGCGCGTGCGAATGAAAATTTCCATGGCTTTAACAGTGCTTTTTGGATTGATGACGATTGCGCTGGCTTTAGCTGTCGCAGCTTTGACGCCTTTGAAAACGGTAGAGCCTTTTGTTATCCGCGTTGATAACTCAACAGGCATTATTGATACTGTAAGCGCCCTCAAAGAATCCCCTAACGACTATGATGAAGCGATAACGCGTTATTTTGCCAGCCAATATGTTCGTGCCCGTGAAGGTTTTCAAGCATCCGAAGCAGAAAACAATTTTCGCTTAGTTTCTCTTTTATCTTCTCCAAAAGAACAAAACCGTTTTGCAAAATGGTACGCGGGCAATAATCCAGAAAGTCCGCAAAATATTTATCATAACATGATTGCTACCGTCACAATCAAATCAATCTCTTTTATAAGCAAAGATCTTATCCAAGTTCGTTACTATAAAACGGTCAGAGACTTTAATGAAAAAGAAAATATTTCCCATTGGATTTCAATCTTAAATTTTTCCTACGTGAACGCACACATTTCAACATCTGACCGTCTCATCAACCCACTTGGTTTTCAAGTATCGGAATATAGATCTGATCCAGAGGTGATAAAATGATCAGACTTTTACAAACAATCTTTTTAATTTTTACGATTACTCTCAGCTTTCACACAGTCCTCTCATTTGCGGAAACAGCGCCTGTCAGTGCACGTAAAGATAACCGCATCAGATTTGTCAATTATGACCCTTACAACGTCGTACAAATCATTGGCTCCATTCGCTCTTCAGTTCAGCTAGAATTTGCCGATGATGAAAACGTGACCTATGTAGGAATTGGAAATTCCGTTGCTTGGCAAGTTGCGCCGGCTGGTCACTTTGTTTTTCTCAAGCCGCGTGAAGTCCAACCTGTGACCAATTTACAAATTGTCACAAGCCGCCAAGATGGTACACAACGCTCTTATCAATTCGAGCTGCAAGTCCGTGAAGGCGATGTTTCAGCCGGCAATGAGACGTATTTCTTGGTAAAGTTTCGTTATCCAGAAGATGAAGCCTTACGTAAGAAATTAGCCGAAGCAGAAAAAGCAAAACAACGTGAAGAAAACTTTGTCAATGATGTTTTAAATATCCATGAAGATTTTGGACCACGCAATTGGGCTTATGAAGCCCAAGGCTCATCCCTCATTGAACCTGCGTCTGTCTATGACAATGGAAAAACAACAACCTTTACCTTTTTAGGCAACATTGAAATCCCTGCCATTTACATTGTATCGCCTGATGGGCAAGAAGCTCTTATTCCCAAATCGATTAAAGGCAACAAAGTTATTGTTCATGCAACAGCTGCACAATTCACGCTACGGCGTGGGAATGAAGTATTGTGCATCTTTAATAAAAGGTTCGTACCAGAAGGAATTAACCCTGAAACAGGTACGACATCACCATCTGTACAACGTAAAGTGAACCTAGGAAGCAGCCATGAATAACGCCGTGGATGAAAAAAGCATCAATGATCGCGATACAATAAAAAATGCTCAAGGAAAAAGTCAACAGAACAATGTAGGGAAAGCTATTGCTCTTATTATTCTTTTCAGTGTCTGTCTTTATTTAGCCTATTCAACACTTGTTACAGAAAAAAAACAACCAATTGAATCTTCAAAAGAAGGAAAAGTTATAAAACAAACAGAGCTTTTTCGCCCTGCAAAGCCTACCCCCTCCCCCCTTGAACAGCCTCAACGAAATAACGCTCTATTGCCAAAAGTCGAGCTACCAACACCAAACATCAATCAATTAAATTCTGATGACTCACTTCTGGAAGCAGCACAACGTGCTCCTGTATTAGCTTATGCAAATACACAACAAGGCAAAATAGATTCACAAACAAATAATGGTGTATTGCCTCACCAACTTGAAAGTAAACCTGATGAAACGACACAACGTTTTAATCATCTTCTCAAACCCACAGTGCTTGAAGGTATTCGTGCTTCAACCCTTGGCAATCGAAACTACATCATCGCGATGGGAACTTCTATCCCTTGTATTTTAGAAACAGCCATCAACAGTGATCAACAAGGTTTTGCCAGTTGTATCGTCTCCAGAGATATCTTATCAGACAATGGTCGTGTTGTCCTTCTTGATAAAGGCACCCAAATTGTTGGTGAATATCGCGCCGGCTTGAAAAAAGGCCAAACACGTCTCTTTGTGCTATGGAATAGAGCAAAAACCCCTAATGGTATCATTATATCCTTAGCTTCACCTGCAACAGACAGTTTAGGGCGTTCTGGTATAGATGGAGATATTGATAACCATTGGTTAGAGAGGATTGGATCTGCGCTTCTTGTCTCCCTGATAAAAGATGCGACAAACTATGCCAATAAACGTTTAGCAAAAAAACAAGAAAAAGAAGAAACTGAAACAATCTCTTCCGGACAAAACATCGCAAACATTCTCGTAGAAAATTACGCCAATATTCCTCCAACATTATCCAAAAACCAAGGGGAAATGGTGAATATCTTTGTTGCCCGCGATTTGGATTTTTCCAGCGTCTATAAATTGAAAGTCATCGAAAATAAAAAACAGATTACCAATCGAGCTGTTTCAAGAAACTTTTACAAAAATTCTGTGATACCTTTAAAATGAACTCAAACTTACATACCATGAGCGATGAAACCATCGCGATTGTTCTCACAAAACTTGAACCCATCCGTGCTTTTTTGAAAGATGAAAGTCTTTTTGAAATTGTTATCAATCGTCCCTATCAAGTAATGACGGAAGGGTTTGATGGATGGAAAACAATAGAAGCACCGGCTCTCTCTTTTAATGAGCTTATGGGGATTGCGAAAGTTGTCGCATCCTATTCCAAGCAAAACATATCAGACAAGAATCCAATATTATCGGCTACTCTGCCAGGTAATGAGCGCATTCAAGTTGTTATTCCGCCGGCTGTCGAAAAAAACACGATTAGTATGACAATTCGCAAACCATCATCGCAGAGTTTTTCTCTCGAAGAGCTCGCGAATAAAGGTCTGTTTTCACTGTGTGAACAGATATCTTTCACGCCATTGAATGATTATCTTTCTCGTTTTAACGAACTCAAAATCATCGAGCATAACTTAGCTCATGCCTACTGCAATAAAGACTTTGTCTCCTTTTTAAATCAAGCTGTAAAATGCCAGAAAAATATTTTAATTGCAGGAAAAACTGGTTCGGGTAAAACAACATTATCAAAAGCATTAATCGCCAAAATTCCTCAAGAAGAGCGTATTATTACCATTGAAGATACACAAGAATTGGTGATACCGCACCCTAATCATGTCTCGATGTTCTATTCAAAAGATGGACAAGGCTTAGCCTCTGTTGGACCCAAAGAGTTGCTTGAATCATCTTTACGGATGCGTCCTGATCGTATTCTTTTGCAAGAGCTTCGAGATGGTACAGCCTTTTATTATATCCGCAATGTCAATTCAGGTCATCCAGGTTCCATTACAACGGTTCATGCCTCAACAGCCCTTGCTGCCTTTGAGCAAATGACCCTTTTGGTCAAAGAAAGTGACGGAGGAGGTGATTTAGAGCGTGATGATATTCGAGGACTGTTGATTTCAATGATTGATATCATCATCCAATGCAAACGGGTTGAAGGAAAGTTTAAGGTCACAGAAATTTATTATGATCCCTTCAAACAACGAAACATCTTTGGAGGAGACTAAAAGAAGATCACATCGGTTGCTAAAGGCTCTTTTAAAGCAACGATTGCACATAAAAGGAAAAATGCATGAAAACCAAAGCAACAGAAAACAGCGAAAACCTTTTACCTATGACAGTAGAAGAATTAAAACAACGCCGTGAAGCGGTTGAAGCAGCCATCAGCACCCATGCAATAGAGGGAATAGCGCTACATTCCAAAACGCTAAAAATTTTAGAAGAATATGCAAGGGGGAATATTTCACTCGAGGAATTTAATACTCTCATGGACAACGTAACATTATAAGGAAGCTACGATGCCGAAAGCAAAAGAAAAAACAAAAAATATACAGACAGTTTCTCCTCATCATTATGTCTACCCGAACACCACAACACTCAAAAATAAATATGGAATAAAAAACTTTAAATCCTTTCTGGAGAAATGCTCGCATGATACAGCAAAAGCGATGGTTAATCTGCGTGCAGCCCCCCTACCAGAAAAATTTGATACCTCCTATCTATGCTCTATTCATTATCAGTTATTTAAAAATACCTTTGAATGGGCTGGTCATCTTCGCCATCTTCCCTTTACATTTGAAGATGGTACCACAGCCGCTATGCCCGAAATGAAAAGAACAGGATGGGAAAATCCTTTTGCACTCGGTGATGAAATCCCTGAAGGTTTACAAAAATTAGATCAAACACTTGCCGAAAAAGATAATTTGCAAGGCTTAACGCGTGAGAAATTTAACTCTGAAGCAATAAGTTTATTTAACTTCCTTAACCAGCTCCATCCTTTTAGAGAAGGCAACGGACGTACACAACGGGTCTTTTTTGAAAAGCTCGCTCAAGCAGCAGGCCATCAGCTTGATTTTTCACTTGTTACAAAAGAACGCATGATGCTCGCCAGTGTTGCTGTAGCAGAAAATGGTGATCTAGAACCAATGCAACATCTATTTGAGGATATCTCTAATCCCAATAAAATACTTCTTTTAAAGGAATTCATGAACAACATGAAAGAACTTGGGCGCAATGTTAATGATCGTCCCGTTATGGTTGCAAAAGAAGGTGAAACCTACACAGGAATGTATAGAGGTGCTGGTTATGATAGCTTTGCATTCAATGTGAAAGGGGCTTATATCATCGGCAATAAAGAGCATCTCACACCAGAACAACTCAAAACATTAAAACCCGGTGACAAATTTACCTTTACAGTTCCAAAAACAAAAGAGCTTGAAAGCATTCTCATTCCAGAAGAAAGATTAGCTCCTTTGACAGAAAATAAAAAAGCCGAAATGGTTTCAGAAGATTCTTGCGTCCACGCAAGCCTAAAACAGGTCCAGAAATTGGCAAAAATTGTTTATGGTAAAGAAAAAATATTAGATAAACAGATGCTAGAGATCATCAAAAATCCAAGCTTAGGCCAACAGCTCGCCAACCAGATTGAAAGAGCACCGCACTCTGTTTCTCATCTTGCAGGTTTCAGTTTATGTGGACTACAAAATCAAGCACGTGCAAACGCTAAAAATCATCTTGAGATGCTCTGTACTACCGTTGCAAATTTCGCCCATGCTGTAAAACATGCGGAGAAGGAAATTACTCAAGAACATGCAACAGAACAAAGTCGTCGTGCAAAAATAGTAAAAATGCCAAGCAAAAGCTTACAAGAGCTCTTCACCTTGCCAAAAGAATTACAGCAAGAAGCTTTAGCAAAAAATCCTTTACTTCAAAAAGAGCTTACCGACTTTGTAAAAAACATCAATAGCCGTCTCTCACTAACTGAACATAAAGCTGTCAAAAATAATGAGTATGAAACACTGGCTCAAAGCATTGGTGTATCAGAAAATAAAGCCAAACAAATTACACAAACCGTTAAGCAAGCCAAAGAGCTACATCAGCAAACACAAGTATGCACAATGCATCGTTCCAAAGCATTTGCTATGGCTTGCTAAGAATGGATAAAAGCTTCCTCCTTTATAAGAAGGGCTCATAAACGAGAACTGTTTGGCGTCATCTGCGCTTTTTCAAAAAAGAGAGAGTTTAATATCACACACCTGAAAAAAGAGCTTTTCGCAGCATCGTCTGATAGAATTGAAAGTAAATACAATGAAATATACCAAGACACAAATGGTACTCATTTTAACACCAATCGCTTTAGGTGCTTTAACGATATTCTTTGTTCCTCATTTTTTGTTGTTTATAACAAATGGACTAAAGAGCAATCAAATTTATTGGACACTTCGTTCAGAACCTTTACTAGTCTTAGCACTAACAGCTGCTGTGTCATTGTTTTATAGTCTCTCGCAAAAGCTGCACTTACGTAAAGGAATTACTTTCGTTTCCCTTATCTTTTTTGGAACCGCAGCTCTTTATTATATTGGTGGAGAAATAAAACGTTTAAGTCCCTATGTTGGACAACAAGGAATAACGTGGAATTATGCGCTTCAATTCATGGACCCCATGGTTGTCTTTGGCATCATCATTGGTGTTTTTTTTTCCGTTATTCAATTGATAACAACCTCTCCACCTAAAAATAAGGTCAGGCGAGCAAAAAAAGGTGTGTTTGGTGAATCCGCGTGGATGAATTTAAGAGAGGCAGCGAAAATTTTTCCTGCCAATGGGCAAATTGTTGTGGGTGAAAGATACCGTGTTGATCAAGATAATGTGTGCAAAATTCCCTTTGCACCTGGCAATAAAACAACATGGGGAAAGGGTGGGACGGCCCCTTTGCTAACCTTTAATCTTGATTTTGGCTCAACTCATATGATCTTTTTTGCTGGTTCTGGTGGCTATAAAACCACAAGTACAGTAGTTCCTACGTGCTTAACCTATCCAGGGTCTATTATTTGTCTTGATCCTTCAACAGAAGTTGCCCCAATGGTCAAATTTGCGCGTCAAAAGATGGGGAATAGAAATGTCATTGTTCTCGATCCCAATTCATTTTTAACAAAAAATTTTAATGTCATCGATTGGCTTTTAGACGACAGCGTACCACGAACACAACGCGAAGCAAATATTGTAAGCTTTTCTAAGTTGCTTCTTACAGATAAAAAATCAGACAATTCTTCAGCGGAATATTTCTCGACACAAGCTCATAACCTTTTAACAGCTCTTCTTGCTCATGTTATATTTTCTGATGAATATAAAGACAACGAGCGCAATTTAAAAACATTGCGTGGAATTCTCTCTCAATCAGAAACAGCTGTTGTCAATCAACTACGTATGATTCAAGAAACAACACCTTCTCCTTTTATTCGCGAAATGGTTGGCATTTTTACAGAAATGGCAGAGCAAACCTTTTCAGGAGTCTATACAACCGCATCAAAAGACACTCAATGGCTTTCTTTGTCCAATTACGCAGATCTTGTCTGCGGAGATGATTTTTTTTCCTCAGATATTACAAATGGCAATACAGATGTTTTTCTCAATCTCCCCGCAAGCATTTTAAACAGTTATCCAGCTATTGGACGCGTGATTATTGGCGCCTTTCTCAATGCCATGGTTACAGCAGACGGTAACTATAAAAAGCGTGTTTTATTTGTCTTAGATGAAGTTGATCTTCTAGGCTATATGAATATTTTAGAAGAAGCGCGCGATCGTGGACGTAAATACGGTACATCCTTAATGCTTTTTTATCAATCTTCTGGTCAGTTGGTCAATCACTTTGGAGAAGCTGGAGCACGTTCATGGTTTGAAAGCTGCTCCTTTGTCAGCTATGCTGCCATTAAAGACTTCCAAACTGCCAAAGACATTTCAGAACGCTGTGGACAAATGACCGTTGAAGTAACCGGAACAAGCAAATCAAGAGGCTTATCTTTAGGAAAGGGTTCATACAACGTCAATTACCAACAAAGAGCTCTGATTTTACCCCATGAAGTTATTCAAGAAATGCGTCAAGACGAACAAATTATCCTTATGCAAGGACAACCTCCTTTGCGATGTGGTCGCGCTATCTATTTCAGAAGAAAAGAAATGTTAGCCGCAGCTGCAAAAAACCGCTTTGCCCCACAAAAGAAAAACTAACCTCCTCTTATGAGATCTTGACTATGAAAAGAACAAAAACAATATACATTTCTGTTTTTTAAAAGCCCGTTAACAAAAAGTTTTTACCCGCTTCCTCACACACATAGGGAAAACATGATAAAAAAAATCCGTGTTTTTTCCTTTTTGTATTTTGTGTATCATTTTACCAGCGCCCATCGTCTTTATAAAAAACACCAATCCCCTCATCAAATCACCTATAACTAAACCAACATCTCCACTGAGGAAAGTCTGCAAATACATTCCTCCAAAGCTTTTTGTGTATAATTTGTCCCCTACAAACAACCCAAAATTTAATCTTTGAGATAAGAACTCTCAAGACACCTACATTCAAGAACATCGACTTTTCCAAAAAAAACATTTTAGATATACATCAAAATGAATAAATCATCCTTATACAAGCTTTTCCCCCTTTACGATATCATAAAGTGTTCTACTTTAATGATAAAGCGCTGAAAAAAAGCCTTTCTCCCCAACCAAAGAAAGGGATTCCTCTCTTATGGATCTTAAAGAAGCGCAATACGATAAGAGCAACAATCAAAATAAAAAACAATTTGTTTCAAACATACACAAACGAGATGTTCATATGGCAAGATGTTCGTATGGAGCAATAAGAAAAACATAATGGAGAAAGATTCTTGATGACTGCTTTTGCCCATAGATTCACTAATCTAAGTACTGTGTATGAAAAGTACCAACTCCATCCGCAAACCAAGAGCGATTGCACCCGCCATATCCACGATCTTCATCAAAGCGCTCTTACAAATAACTTTATCAAAAGAAAAAAACCAACAATTTTAAGCAACGTTTTTCTTTTTGACCTCTTCCTTACACCTCAAAGAATGGAGTTTTTTCCAGAGTCAACTTGTAGATAATCCATTTTCTGACCACTCATGGGATTCATACCAGCACCTTCAATACCAGTATTTTACAGCACAACAGGATAATAAACAAAAAGAAACATCAAAAAATCTTTCCAAAAATAAATGAAAAAAGAAAATATACATGAAAACAATCACAACAGAACATTTGGCATTTCTCACCCAAAAACCTTTCAAAAGTATCACAAAACGATCGATACAACCATCCATACACTTGAGGGAAAAGCACTCCCTCTCATAACACCAAAAATCTCAAAAGAATACGCGAAGGGGAATTTTTCATATGCAGCGTTTAAGACGCTTATCAACCACCACCCTACTTAGGAGAGATTATATGTTAGAGCAAAATTATTTATATAAAGGTACCTTAACACTCAAAAATAAATATGGCATAAAAGATCCCAAAAAACTGTATGAACGCTGTGCCCATGATACCGCCAGAGAAGCTGTCAATTTTCGCCATGAACCACTTCCACAAAAATTTGATTCCACTTATTTAAAATTAATTCACTGGAACCTCTTCCACAAAACTTTTGAATGGGCTGGAAAAACCCGCGATGTATCCTTTACATTTGAAGACGGAACCTCTGCCCATATGCCAGCGATGCGTCCCAAAGGTTATGAAGTTCCTTTTGCTGTCGGACCGCAGATTCAAAAAAAACTAAAACAACTCGAAAAAACACTTAATGAGAAGAACAATTTAAAAGGTTTATCGCGCCAAGAATTTGCTGAAAATGCCGCTGAAGTTTTTATGGTGCTCGAGCACGCACATCCTTTCCGAAAAGGGAATGGGCGCGTAAATCGAATGTTTATGGAAAAACTTGGACAAGCAGCAGGACATACCATTGACTTTTCTTTCATCACAAAAAGACGCATGACAGCAGCTTGTATTGAAGCCATGCAATATGGCAATCCCCAACCGATGAAGGATCTTTTTGAAGATATCACGCATCCGCAAAAATCCCTTGTTTTAAAAGAATTCATCTTCCAAATGAGAAACGCGGGACTGGATGAAATTAACAATCGTGTTGTTGTTGCAACAAAAGAAGATGTAACCTACGAAGGCGTCTTTAGAGGTTTTTCAGCAGAAGGTTTTGTCATGGAAGTAGAGGGTGCTTTCGTCGTCGGCCACAAAGATGACCTCCCCCCAGAACTCGTCAAAACATTACAAAACGGTACTCGCCTCTGCTTTCAAAAAACCAACGTTCAAAATGTAAAAGAAATATTGATCCCAAAAGAAACATTAGAATCTCTCACCCATGAAGAGTTATTCACAAAGATTTCAAATGACGCTTATGTTGAAGCATGCCGAAAAGAAATCAAAAATTTATCAAAGACTGTTTATGGTAAAATCCACGCCTTAAATACAAAAATGGATATCTTAACGGCTGATCCAAGCTTAGGAAATCAATTTGCTGATGAAATTTTACAAAACCCTCAATCAATTTCTAAACTTGCAGGGAGAAAAATACTTGACATGAAAAGCCCAAATCGCAGAATGGCGGAACAAACTGCTCCACAACTCAGCCAAGCCCTTAAAAATTATGCCACAATAACACAACAAACAAAAGAAGAAATTTTAGAGCAACATCAAAGAGAACAAAATCGCCTGAGTCACGCTGTCGAAACACCTGGAAAAAATTTACAAAACCTTTTTGCCTTACCAAGAGAACAACAAAAGGAAGCTTTATTGCATTCTCCAACACTACGACAAGAACTCCATCACTTTTCGCGCCAACTACACAATCGTCTATCCTCAGAAGAGCGTAAAGCCATACAAGAAAAAGATCATACCAGACTAGCGTGCCTCCTTGGGACATCGGAAAGCAAAGCAAAAGAAATTGCGAATACTGTAAAGAACACCCAAGAAGCACAATCTCAAGCCCGCAGCTTGAAAGTTAGTCGCTCTTCATCGCTTGCTCTTACCGGCTAAAAACGCGTGAACTTTTGCCTTCCAACTGACTCTTAGCGCCAATCATTTTATCTCCATTGCGCTCACCAATTGTTTTAAAATGTTACAAAAAATAGTCCTAAAAATGAATCCTGTAATTTGATGTAACTTATTGATAATATTTCATAAAAAAGCTGTATAAAAGACATAAATGTCCATTACATATAAACATGAATAGCGCGAAATCTTTGGAGATCATTTAATTTGATATCTTACCTTATCCTAAAGTTGTTATCAAAAAAGTGGGGAATGCGCCAAAGAGGTTTTCTAAAAATATTGAAAGGAAACAGCCATGAAAAAAAGTCACCCAAGCCCTTCTAGCAATGTAGAGGAACTAAGTCGACAAGTTGACCAACAAAATCTAGGTGCTTCTAATGTAGAAGAGCTCTACGCAAAAGTTAATAAACCACCCAAAGAACAGCGCAACCCACAACACTATACACTTCAACAACCACCAGAAACGGTCTTTGCTCCCAAAAAGCCACTTGACCAACAAAACCTAGGATCTCCTAATGTAGAAGACCTCTACGCAAAGGTTAATAAACCACCCAAAGAACAACGCAACCCACAACACTATACACTTCAACAACCACCAGAAACGATCTATACTCCCCAAAAGCCACTTGACCAACAAAACCTAGGATCTCCTAATGTAGAAGACCTCTACGCAAGGGTTAATAAACCACCCAAAGAACAGCGCAACCAACAACAATACACACTTCAACAACCAGCAGAAACGATCTATGCTCCCCAACAGCCACTAGGAAATCCCTATGACAGACTTGGTGGAAGACCAAGTGATGGGCGGCGTGCCCAAAAGCTCACAGATCCCTATGCCGTCGTTAATCTGGCAACGGGTGAGACAGAATCCGAACAGCTAATAAATCCCCTCTACGATACATCGAGGAGAAGCACTCAGGATTTGCAACGTTCCTCAAAATCAGAAGAACATCTCTATGCAGAGCTTGAATTTGGTGAACGTGGTGAGCCCTCTCCCCCAAAACCACTCGAATCTGTCTATACAACGGTTGGCATGGGAGCTGAAGGTGGGCAAGAGTCTGAACAACTAGAAAATCCTATCTACCAAGGTGTTGGCAGAGGAGCAACACCCCCTCCCAGAACCCCAAAAGATGTGGTTACAACAAAGCTTTTAAAAAACGTAGACTTTCAATATGGTATAAGAGAAACGCAAGAGTGGTGCAGAGTTGTTTATGGTAACGAACATGCTTTGAATGACCACCTTGCTAAAATTCTTGACGATCCTCAAAATGCAGAGCAAATCTTATGGGGCCTTGCAGAAAATCCTGAAAGCGCTGGTAAGCTTGCAGGTCACAAAATACTTGGTGTAAAGTCTCCAAGCCGCAGAGAAGCTGAAGAGAGTTTTTCTCCCCTTTGCTCAGCTCTTGAGAGACATATACATACGGCACAAAAGCTCCATAAACAGTTTACACGGGAGCATGAAAGAGAAAGAGGTCAAAGACAAGAAAGTCCAGAAAGAGAAGCAGAACACAGACACCACCATCATCATCGTCATGCAAGAGGACAAGAACAAAATAGTCCAGAGCACAGCCCACAACGACAAAGACATGGAGAAAAAGGAATGGCTTTTGCCATGTAAGTGGACATAAACGTAAAAACAGATAGTTTTTGTTTTTCATGTAATTTTTTTCAGTGAGTTTCTTGGCGCAAATCATTTTATCGTGATTGCGCCAAGAGTTGTTTTAGAATGTTACAAAAAATAGTTCTAAAAGTGGATCCTGTAATTTATTGTAACTTATTGATAAAATTTCATAAAAAAACTGTATAAAAGACATAAATGTTCATTACATATCAATATTGAATAGCGCAGAATCTTTGGCGGTCATTCGGTTGGATATCTTCCTTTATATAAAAGTTATCAAAACTAAAAGTGGGGAATGCACCAAAGAGGTTTTCTAAAAATATTGAAAGGAAATATGTATGAAAAAACATCATCCACATCCTTCTGCAAATCCAGAAGCCCTCTATGCAACAGTTAATAAACCAAACAGAGGAAACCAGCGCGGACCAAAACCAGAAGAAGACGTTCTATACGCAACTGTTAGCAGTGTTTCTCCTTCAAGAGGGAGACACCATAATCAAAGGCAACAAGAATCTGAAACCGATTACACAGAGGTTGCTCCCCCAAAACGCGAAGAAGAAGTTACATACGCAACTGTTAGCAGTATTTCTCCTTCCAAAGGGAGACACCATAATCAAAGGCAACAAGAATCTGAAACCGACTATACAATGGTTGCTCCACAACAAAGAGGAAGATCTTCATCTTCCCTCACAGCTGATCAAATAAGTGTCATACTTTTAAAAAATCCACAAGTTCAAGCATATGCACAAGAGGTCGTGCATTGGGGTACAACTGTTTATAACAGTGACACGCTTTTCCAACAGCACTTGCAAGACATACTTAAAGATCCCACTAAAGGAAAAGAGCTTTCAAATCAACTTGCTGAAAATCCTGAATCTATGCATAGGCTTGCTGGACGCTCCACACTTGGCTTAAAAAATCAAGCACGCAAAGCAGCTGAAGACGGTTTTAAACTGCTCGTTGATGCCATTGACGGTTATACAAAAGCTGTAGAAGATGCAACGGAACAGCTATTGCACACCCCTCTGGCGGAACAAAGACGCCGTCAAGAAAATTCTCAGCAAGTTGAGAGACACCATCATCGTCATCATCATCATCACACAAGAGGACAAGAACAAAATAGTCCAGAGCGCAGCCCTCAACGACAAAGACACGGAGAAAAAGGATTTTCTTATGCCATGTAAGGGGGCATAAACATAAAAACAGATAGTTTTTGTTTTTCATTTAATCTTTTTTTCAGTGAGTTTCTTGGCGCAAATCGTTTCATCGCGATTGCGCCAAGAATTGTTTTAGAATGTTACAAAAAATAGTCCTAAAAATGGCGCCTGTAATTCACGATAACTATTGATAACTTATTGATAATATTTCACAAAAAAACTGTATAAAAGACACAAATGTCCATTAAGCTGATTGCAAATAGCGCAGATCTTTGGAAACTCATTCAGCTCGATATTTCTTTTGTCTCAAAGCAATCCAAGCATAAAAGGCAAGAATGCACCAAAGAGGTTTTCTAAAACAATTTTTGAAAGGAAACATGCATGAAAAAAAAACACCCTCATCCTTTTCCATCCTCTTCAATACAAGAACTTATAAAGCTCTATGAACAAGCAGCGGCAGAGGTCTCAGGCGCAGCCCCCCTTCCTAAAGAAACGCCTTCAAAAAGCAAAAGACTGTCATCCATACCGGAAGAAGATGAGGAAAGACAATCTCTTTTAAGCGAAGAAACTGTATATGCATCAACAAATCCAACAGCTTCGTTAACAAGAGGCAGCTCTACCAAAAGGCAGCAAAAAACTGAAACGACACACTCAACAATTCCTTCACAAGTTACCCAAAGGACAACAAGAGTTCTCTCAGAGGAAGAAATCATTCTATTGCTTCCACACCATTCATTGGTTCGAACCTATCAAGAAGAAATCCAACGTTTATCCGCAAGTGCCTATGGTAACCCAAACATTTTGCAAGAAAAAATGCAAGAAATTCAAAGAAATCCAGCTGCAGGAGAGGAGCTCTCATGGCGCATGGCAGCATATCCTGAAAGTATTGCTAAACTTTCAGGCACCAGCGCGTTGGGCTTCAAAAATCGAGTGCGTAGACAAGCGGAAGAGAGTTATTCCGCTCTCAGTGTCACCATTGATGGTTATACAGAAGCTGTAAAACAGGCAAGAGAGAACCTCTTACAATCTCCAGAGCAAGAACTCAAAAACTATGAACGCTTTATGGGGAAGGAAGCCGTCGCTAAACTTCTACAAAAACCAGATCAACGTGAAAAAGCAACGCTTTCAGAAGTAGAAATTTCTACCCAAATTCACCAACATTCAAAAGTCAAAAGACACCATGCCCAAATTCAATATTGGTGCGGAGTTGTTTTTGGCAACACAAACATTTTGCAATCACAAGTGGAAACACTTTTCCAAAACCCTGAAACAATAGAAGCACTCGCACAGCAACTTGTCGGAAATCCTCAATCTTTTCACAAGTACGCTGGTCGCAACTTTTGTGGCTTTAAAAATAAAGCACGCAGACATGCTGAAGCTGGTCTTTCTCACCTCATTGACGCCACTGACAATTATGCAACGGCTGTAACACAAGTAAGAGAAAGCTTTTCAAAAACTCAGCAGACAAAACAAGAACACAATGAAGCATCTTCTGAGAGATCGCAAAACTTGCATCAACAACAAAGCGTCTTACAGTCTGCTCAACGCCCTGAGCCTTCAATAGTAACGCATGAAGGAGCAACACCCTCTACGCAACAAAGAGAAACAGATATTCGTCCTCGCAAAACTGCCGCCCCAAAAGCGATGGCTTTTGCCAGCTAAACAGGACATAAGTTTTCACATTAAATCTAACATCTTGGCGCAACACAGGAAAGAGGTGTTTGCGCCAAGAAAGAGAGAAAATTGATAGAAAATTTATTTTTCCGTCCCTTAACCCAAACACTGGAGAAAACAATCTTTAGAGAATGATTATGATCTGAGCCAAGAGAGTCAAATCGTGCGAGACCATTCAGTTTCATATTCTCTCTCATAAAAGCAAATGAAAAAGCATAAAATAGAATAAACACCAACGTACGTTTTTAAATAGTATTTAAAAACAATATTGGAAGAGTTTGAAAGGAACATGCATGAAAAAAAGAAATCCCTCCCCTTTTATCACCGAAATGATGGAAAAATTTCAACAACCGGCTGAACAATCCCCCACCAGAACCCCTCCTTCCCAAGTTTCTCAAAGTTTGCCAAAACCAACTGTAGAAAAACGCCCAGAAAATTTATCACACCACCCAAAGGTTGCGCCACCGCCCCCCCCCCGCATGAGAGCAAATACTCAAACCAGCACAATGCCCTCCAGCGCTAAAATCCCCAGCACCAAAACCCAAGAGACACCTCCTCTACAAACAAAAGTAGCTCCGCCCAAACCACCACGTGCAAAAGAAAATCTACAACCCAGCTCACAAATCCAAGAACGCTCCTCTCCGCACACAAAAACGCCTCCACAAAGACCACCACGCGCAAAAGATAGAGAACAAAACAGACCAACAGTTCAAAAGGAAGAAAATCCTTATGCAACACCTACTTCGCAAACACCCCCACGCATGAGGGAAAAAGCACAAACCGGAACAAAAATCCCCAGCTCACAAATCCAAGAAAACTCCTCTCCGCACACAAAAGCAGCTCCACAAAGACCTCCACGCGCAAAAGATAGGCAACAAAACAAAACAACAGCTCAAGAGGGAGAACACCTCTATGCAACGCCTACTTCGCAAACACCGCCACGCATGAGAGACAGAGTACAAAACGGTACAAAAATCCAAAATCCTGAAACACACGACCCAAGTGTTAGACCCAAAACACCATCACATATGAAAGTCAGACAGCAAAGCAGTTCATCATCACAAGACAGTGGAACATATGCCGTCCCTCCTTCAAGAAAACCGCACCGTATGGAAAACAGAAAACAAAGCGATACTATCGTCCCAAAACCTGCCTCTCCACACACAGCAATTGAACAACCAAGATCATCTCATGGACAAAAACCATCTATTAATACAATGGAAAGAGAGCTGTTGCTCGTAGCATATCAAGAAGAAATACGATTTTTGTGCGAAAAGGTTTATGGCAACAGGCTTATTTTAGAAGAAAGAATAGAAGCAATCAAAGAAAACCCCAATATGGGAGAACAGCTCTTATGGGATATTACAGAACAGCCTAAGTCTATTTCTAAGCTTGCTGGTAGAAAAGTTCTCGGCATAAAAAATAACGCGCGCAAACAAGCTGAAGAAACTCTTCCTACCCTATGTGCTGCTATTAACGGTTATATGTATACTTCAAAATATACAAAAAGTGAAAATATTTCACAAGGTTCTCACACGGAACAACAACATCAGCGACAAGCACAAGAGAAAGAGCCAATAAATCAACATTTACAAAATTCGCTCAATTCAGAAAAGAAAATAAAGCCTCTCTCAAATCAGGAAATTGCCCGCAGAGTTCAACAAGATCCATCGGTTCAATATGGTCAAAGAGAGATCCAATATTGGTGCCAAATTGTTTATGATGATCCATTTATTTTACAATATAGAATGGAAGATATGCACAAAATTCCAAGTATGGGAGAAGAGCTTGTATTTCAAATTGAAAAGGATTCTACATCTTTTGCTCCACTTGCTGGTAGAAAAACCCTTGGCATAAAAAACGGAGCACGCAAAGCCGCTGAAGAAAATATCCCTACCCTTTGTACCGCCATTAAAGATTATGCTGATACAATAAAACAGTTAAGAGAAACCATTGTGCAAAACCATCAGGAAGAACAACAAAAACGTCATCAACCACTTACCGATCTCGATAAAAAATTACAAAAGCAGCAAAGCTTATCGCAACCCCCGAAGCTGCCTGAACGCTCAACAGTAAAGCGGCATCAAGAAGTTGCAGAAACTTGTAGACAAGAAGACCAGCCGCATATTCGACAGCGCAGAGCCGAAGCATCAAAAGCCATAGCTTTGTCGTAATAAATCTCCTAATTGTTGGCTTTTTATCCAAAACTTTGGTGCAATTATCTTGCCAAGATTGCACCAAAGGCGGTGTATGAAATACAGAAAACTTTGAATAAGACACCCCATTATTTTACAGAATTCATTGATAAAATTTCACGATAATACTTCAAAATTATAAACTTTAACTTTGTTCCATGATTAACTTGGTTCCATGCGAATAAGGTCAATTTTTTCAATCATTCAAATGGGCACTCTTCTTTGAAGAAAACGCTATGAAAATAATTAAAGGCAAAAAATGTAAAAAAAGCTTTCAAAAAATAATGTTAACATTTGAAAGGAAATATACATGAAAGAAAACACTAAACATTGTGCCTCTTCCACACACGAAGAATTGCAAGAACAACACCCTGCAATTAGTGCAGCCATTTCTAAGCAAATCAATGAAGCATCGCAGAATTTCTTTTATCCCAATAGCAAAGTGCTTAAAAATAAATACCGCATCAAAGAGCAAGAAATATTAAAGGAACAATGTTGTGATGATGTAAAAAAAGAAATGATAAAACTGCGCCAAGAACCTCTACCTGAGCAGTTTAATTCCTCCTATCTAAAATATCTTCATCAACGCCTCTTTTCCCGTGCATTTGAATGGGCCGGACAAACACGCGAAAAACCATTTACATTTGAAGATGGTACTGTTGCTTCTATGCCCATTTTGAAAAGAAAAGAATTTACAAAACCTTTTGCGATTGGCAGAAAAATACAGGAGGGACTAGAAAAGTTAGATAAAACGCTTGCTGAAAAGAATAATTTACAAGGCTTAACTCGCGAAGAATTCGTTGAACAAGCAGCTGGAATAATGATAGATTTGCACCACTTGCACCCTTTCAGAGAGGGCAATAGGCGCACAAAGAGACTGTTTGTTGAAAAACTCGCTCAAGCAGCAGGACATGAGCTAGACTTTTCTCTTGTGAGCAAAAAACGTAAAGACTTTGTCCGCGCTGCTGCCATGGAACATAGCGATCCAGAGCCTATGAAGCATCTGCTTGAGGATATCTCAAATCCAGAAAAATTGCTCATTTTACAAGAATTTACCAAATCTATAAGAAATCTTGGATTGGATGAAAAAAATTATTATCTCGCTGTCGTCGCAAAAGAAGGAGAAACCTATCATGGTACCTACAGAGGCAGTGGACCCAGTGGCTTCATGCTTGATGCCAATGGGATTTTCATCTTGGGAAATAAAAAAGGTCTCACCCCAGAGCAAATACAGACATTAAAAATCGGTGACGCCCTCTCCTTTACAGCGCCCAAAACTCAAAACCCAGCAAAAAACATTGCTTCCAGAAAAAAAGAGCCGTTCTTACAAACGATGAAATAACTAAAAAGAGCAAAGACAACGCATCCATTCAAACAAAGAAAAAGCTCATTTTTCACCGTGGATTGCCCCTCATGCTTTACATGACAGCATTGAAGTTATGTCCCAAAGTTTGCAAGAACAAATGACCAAACCAATTGCTCAATCTGCTTCCTCCATGAGGCAAATGCAAAAAGATTTCCAAAAAAACATTTTACAGACCAGCAATACAGCGACAAATAATCCAATATCTGCCCAAATGACAAAGGAAAAATGCTCTGATCATCAAGAAAGAACGAAACAGCCCCCCAAAAAAGCAACGGCATACTGGGACACTGGTACAAAAAAACGAACACCGTCCCTCTCACCTTACAAGAAAAATTATCCTCATCGCCTGAAACCGAAGAAAATAAGACAATGCACGGGAATTTCTTTTGCCCTAATAGTATCACTTTAAAAAATAAATATGGAATAAAAGACTATAAAAAATTAAAAGTGCAATGTGCGCATGATACAACAAAAGCAATCATTCATCTACGCCAAGAAACGCCACCGCAAAAATTAACTTCCACATATCTCCAATATATTCATCACACCCTATTTAAAAATACTTTTGAATGGGCCGGACAAACACGTGAAAAACCATTTACATTTAAAGATGGTAGCGTTGCTTATATGCCAATGATGAAAAAAGCTGGTATTTTTTGCCCCAGCAAAACAGATACAAGAGGGACTAGAAAATTTAGATAAAATACTTTCTGAAACGAATAGTTTAAAAGGCTTAACCCGCGAAACATTTGTTGAACATGTCACTGAAATGTTAATACAGCTCAACTATACGCATCCCTTCAGAGAAGGTAATGGACGCACACAACGAATGTTTTTTGAAAAACTTGGGCAAGTTGCTGGTCACACACTCGACTTTTCTCTTGTAACAGAAAAACGCATGAATCTTGCCAGCATTGCATCGCTAAAACATAATGATAAGGAAGAGATAAAACATCTGCTTGAGGATATCTCAAATCCAAAAAAAATACTTATTTTAAAAGAATTTATGTACAATATGAAACATCTTGGGTTTGAAAATATTCATCATCATCTTATTACAACAGCGAAAGAAGGTCATACCTATAAAGGCTTCTACAGAGGCAGTGGACCCAATGGCTTCATGCTTGATGCCAACGGGATTTTCATCTTGGGAAATAAAAAAGATCTCACCCCAGAGCAAATACAGACATTAAAAATCGGTGACGCCCTCTCCTTTACAGCACCAAAAGTTCAAAACCAGCAAGAAGTGCTTATCCCCGCAGAAACAATAGCCCCCTTACCAACAATGAAATTACCACAAGGATAAAAAACAACGCATCCATTCAAGCAAGAAGAAAAGAAATCGAAACTTTGTGCCAAATCATTTATGGCAATCGTCATATTTTGCGGGAAAGAATTGAGATGATCCATGAAAATCATACTGAAGGAGAACAGCTCACCTATCAAATTGCCACCTCCCCCCAATCTATTTCTAAACTTTCTGGTAGCAATGTATTTGGCATAAAAAACAACGCGCGCGCATGCTGAAGCAAATATTTTGCCCCTCTGTAGAGCCATTGATCGTTATATCAATATTTTTAAACAAACAGAAAGAGACATTCTCCATACCCATCATGTAAAACAAAGGCGGTGTGAACAATCGGTAGAAATGCCTAAGGCTTGGATGAAAAATCTCTTTTCCTTGTCAAAAGCACAACAGCAAGAAACCTTATCAAACTCTCCTGAACTAAGGGGGAAGATAAGGACTTATCTCAAAAAAATCAATGAGCGCTTATCCTCAAGCGAGCATGAAGCTATAAAGGAAAATAATCCTGAAAGACTTGCGAAGAGTCTTGGCACATCAACCGTTAAAGCAAAAGAGATTATGGAAATAGTCAAGCAAATAAAAGAGATAGAACAGCATATACAACCCATGTATTTTTATAACCATAAATTCGATGAGCGCCTAGCACCAAACCAGCATCAATCTATCCAGCATCAATCTATAAAGAAAAATAATGAAAAAAAATGTTCCAACACTCTTAGTAACGAAACAATTAAAGTGCAAAAAATGACAGAAACCGTCAATCAGAGTCCTAAAAGACAAGAAAATATTCAACCTCACAAAACAGAGCACGCAAAAGCAATGGCAATGAATATCTAAAGGATTCATAAACTTTAACTTTTTGCCCTCTCTGATAAAAATGATAGCCTTTACCCGCCTGCTTTCATTGGCAAATCAATCGCACCTCAACGGGAATGGAAACCATGAGAGAACAAATTTATCTTATTTCCTCAGATTTTATCCTCATTAACTGTGAAAAGAAACCTGAACAGGCAAAATGCTGTTGAAAGATCACGTCTTCCTATCCTTTTGTTTATGTAATCTCTAAAACGGGAAGGCAGCCTAATTTGAGGAGAATATAAAGTCGTAAAGGTAAAAACAAATTAGGAGCTTTTCCATCACCTTTTAGCTCAGCCTTACGACTTTTAAAAACATCTAAAGTACTGTCTTTTAAATAATGGATAAATAATGAAGATTGCGCATTGCTTCACGCTTTTATTTTATTTGCGTTCTTTAATAGGGTCACGCCCCTCACGTAAAACAGAACGGGTATTGGGTTGTACTATTCACGACATCACACCATAAAGAGGAATTATCATTATAGATCCCCATATGTCCCTTCAAACTGTTATGATATCGCCCCCATATTTCAGTTTGAAAAGAAATTTTAATTATTTTATGGCAAAATAAAAATTGTAATGCAACAGTAAACAAGGAGCATAAAAAAGTCTTCAAGCACCATTGTTGACAGAAAGATAAACACCGTCGTACAACGCTTACAAAAAGTATCCTTGATTGGGATACAGATCAGATTTTTACGATTTAAAACGGTTTATTTCTCCTGTCATCGCTTCTCTTTTACAACAAAACCGATATATCTTTATGACATTGATAAAAAAAATTGCAACAGTTGCTTCCGGAACCCTTATGAGCCGTATTTTTGGCTTCGTACGCGAAATGCTTATGGCAGCAGCGCTAGGGACCGGTCCTGTTTCTGATGCCTTTAACGCTGCTTTTCGTTTTCCCAACACATTTCGTCGTTTTTTTGCTGAAGGTGCCTTTAACGCTGCTTTCATTCCTCTTTTTGCAAAAAAAATCACTGAAGATGGTCAAGAAACGGCATGCAAATTTGCAGAAGAAGTCTTTGGCGTTCTCTTTTCGCTGCTCTTACTGTTAACGATTGCGATGGAACTGAGTATGCCTTTTCTGGTACGAACCATTATTGCCCCAGGTTTTACCGAAGATGCGACAAAATTTAACGCTACAATTCACTTTACTGCGATCATGTTTCCCTATTTAACCTGCATGTCGCTTGCTGCCATGATGGGAGGCATGCTTAATGCTCTGCGACGCTATTTTATTGCCGCCATTGCCCCACTCTTTTTAAACATTATTCTGATTGGTGTGCTTGCCTATGCTTGGATTTATAAACTTGACGCTTGGCATATTGGCTTAAATCTCTCTTGGGGTGTATTGGCAGCAGGGCTTCTTCAACTCACCTTAATTGCCCTTGCTTTGCGTCAAAGTGGCATGAAAATATCCTTCCGCTGGCCCCATTTAAGTTCTAATGTTCGCAAGCTATTAACTTTAGCATTCCCAGCGGCTATCACAGGTGGCATCACACAAATCAATTTGCTCATTAATACCAACATTGCTTCTAGTCAATCGGGTGCTGTCTCTTCTTTGATGTATGCTGATCGTCTTTATCAATTGCCTCTAGGCGTAATCGCCATTGCCGTTGCAACCGTTCTTTTACCAGAATTAACACGCGCTTTGCGAAGCAAAAAGCATGAAGAAACCCACCATTTACAAAACCGCTCTATTGAATTAACGCTATTGTTAACACTTCCAGCATCCATCGCTTTTTTGTTGCTCTCCACTCCCATTGTCAGTTTGCTCTTTGAGCGAGGACAATTTACCAGTCAATCAACACATCATGTGGCACAATTACTGGAACTTTATGGACTAGGACTTCCAGCTTTTGTTCTCATTAAGGTCTTTATTCCTAATTTTTTTGCCCATGAAGATACCAAAACACCGATGATTTTTACAGGTATTTGCGTTTTCATCAATATCAGTCTCGCCTTAACATTATTTCCTTCTTTTTCTGCACGAGGCATTGTTATTGCTGAAATTACTTCTGGATGGGTCAACGCCCTGTTGCTTTGGGGTGTCCTTCTCAAACGCGGTTATTGGAAATACGACTTCCAACTGATAAAGCGAATATTATGTCTCATGATGGCAACCCTTTTGAGTGCACTAGCCCTCTATTACGGATTGAATGTGTTTAGTTTTTTGTCTTTTCCTTTATCCTCACAAGCATCCTTTTTATTGCGCGCCAGCACCTTAGTTGGGATCATGCTTGGCATATTCTTGATCTATTTTAGTGCCTATTTTTTATTCAACACCCATTCCTTTTTTCACATGCTTAAAAATTTGAAAAAACGCCCATAATATCTATACTTTGTCAAAAACAATAAAACAAATAACCTTAATTGAAGAAAGAGCACTCCTATGGATACCTTCACACCACTTGTCTTTTCCGGCGTACAACCGAGTGGTCATTTACATCTTGGCAATTATCTTGGAGCCATTCAGCGTTGGGTTGAACTGCAAAACTCTCATCACTGCCTCTATTGTGTTGTGGATATGCATGCGCTCACAGTCAACCCAGATCCCCTTACTTTACGGGAATCCACCAGAACAGTGACAGCCGCCTTTTTAGCCTGCGGTATTGACCCTCAAAAACACATTATTTTTAACCAATCACGTGTTTTTCAACATGCTGAACTCGCCTGGATTTTTAATTGTGTTGCCCGTATCGGCTGGCTTCAACGCATGACACAATTTAAAGATAAAGCAGGAAAAGATCGCGAAAAAGCATCCCTCGGGCTTTTTGCCTATCCCACTTTGATGGCTGCTGATATTTTAGTCTATCGTGCAACGCATGTTCCAGTAGGCGAAGATCAAAAACAGCATGTTGAACTCACACGCGATATTGCACAAAAATTTAACAACGACTATGCACAACGTATTGCCGAATTAAATTTTGGTATCTCTATGCAAACGGATGAAGAAAAAAGGCAATGCTTCTTTCCCCTCCCAGAGGCGCTTATTGGAACAACAGCCACACGCGTTATGTCTTTGCGCGATGGGACGAAAAAAATGTCAAAATCAGATCCTTCAGATTTTTCACGCATTAATTTGACCGATGATGCTGATCTTATCGCAAAAAAAATACGCAAAGCCAAAACGGATTCGGCTCCTCTTCCCGATACCCTGACCGCTTTAAAAGAACGACCAGAAGTGGATAACCTGCTTGGTATTTATGCCGCCTTTGCTAACGTCAGCAAAGAAAAGATTCTTTTAGAATTTTCTGGTCAACAATTTTCGCATTTTAAAACAGCCCTAGCCGACCTTGCTGTCCATAAGCTTGCCCCTATAACAGAAGAATTACGTCGACTGCATCAAGAAAGTGATTATATCGACTCTGTTTTGCGTGATGGCGCTAAACGTGCTAGTATGCTCGCAGAAGAAAATATGAAAAAAATTCGTGAAATTATTGGATTTTTGCACGATACATAAAGATAATAAAACTAAAAACTGTAGAGAGCAAAAAAATCGTTTGTACAAAATAGAGAAAGTGCATGATTTCCAAACCAAAAAATCCGAAAAAAGAACCCAAGAAAAAGAACTTAGTCATTATTGATGAAACACCAGAGTGTCGGCGTGCCGTTGCGTTTGCCGCACAGCATGCCCAAAATACCAATAGAACATTGGTATTACTTTGTGTCGTTGATAGTGTGGAATTTCAACACTTTCTGGGTGTAAACAACGTTATGCGCACAGAATCAACGCAAAGTGCTCATAAAATATTAGGAGGCATTGCCAGTGAAGTCCGCACCACCCATGCGCTTGAAACAGAAATAGTGGTGCGTGAAGGAAAAAAAATTGATGAGATTTCCAAACTGATCGACGAAGATAAAAGGATTGCACTAATTGTTTTAGCAGCCAGTGGACATACAGAAGGACCAGGACCCCTTGTTCAATTAATCGGGAATAAAGGGACAGCTTTTTCAATTCCTGTCATTGTTATTCCTAGCAATCTTGCCGATGACGATATTAGATCTATTGCCTAAAAAATATAATATTCTACAATGTAAGATCTTCCTAATCCTTCATTATAAAAGGAGAGTCTATGTTTATTCAAACTGAAACCACACCAAACCCTGCAACACTTAAATTTCTGCCAGGACGCGTGGTTCTTTCTGAGGGCGTATTAGAATTTCGTGACCCTGAAGAAGCAGCTAAAAACTCACCTTTGGCGGCTAAGCTGTTTAATATTCCCAATATCAATGGTGTTTTTTTAGGCTATGATTTTATCACCGTAAGCAAAAAAGAAGGAGAATGGCAACATCTCAAGCCCGTCATTTTAGGCACAATCATGGAACATTTTCTATCCAATGAGCCAGTAATCACCACCAACGCTACAATACAAGCACAAACCCATGCCCTTAACGAAGAATTTTATGACGAAAAAGATGCTGATATTGTCTTAACCATTAAAGAGCTGCTTGAAACGCGTATCCGCCCAGCAGTTGCCAATGATGGTGGAGACATTACTTTTCGCGGATTTGAGAATGGTATTGTTTATCTCAATATGCGGGGTGCCTGCGCTGGATGTCCCTCTTCAACGGCAACCCTCAAACATGGTATTGAAAATCTTTTACGCCATTTTATCCCTGAAGTTTTAGGCGTTGAAGCCATGCCACAATAAATATTGACCTCAATAGGTAAAATAACCACACCGATTGCCCCTCTTCAACAGCGCTCAAACATGGAGTGTAACAATCTTGCGTCATTTTATTCCTGAAATTTTAAAAGTAAGCTATGCAGCCATAAAAATACAGTACTGTTAAAAAAATCTGTCCAATAATAATACCTTCACTCACCTTTCACCTCCATATATGCCTTAAAAAGGTTTTAAAGCCCCTTTTAAGAAGCATCGGTTGTTTCACAACAAACCCAATAATGATATCCACAGAAGTACAAAACATGGGCATGCACTTTAAATTTATTTTGTTTTATAATCTTGTCATGCAATTTTAACTAGGAAAACACGACCCGTTACAAAAAAAGAAAACCCAAAAAAGAAAACATTGTAAGATAGAGTGCCCATTTGCTCCATCTTTCTCACTTCTCCCAACGATAAAATCACGCAAAATACTTCTTGTAGCAGCCAATCAACAAAGATCACATTTTGCAACTTGAATGAGAATTCTGGCATTCTTCTTATTTCAATTCTGTTTTTATTGTATCAATCAAAATCGTCCGCTTACACAGCACAAACTGGATAATAACAAAAACTATTTTTAATAGCTCTTATACACACTTTTTATAAGAGACTGTTGCAGCACTAAAAACTGGAAAAGCATAACCGTACGACCTTATCAAGATCATACCGTCCTTTTTCTATTCTTAAAATCAAGAATTTCCCCTCTATCATTTTCAATCTCATTTCCATAAATATGACGCAAACGGTGGAATTACCTGTAAAAAATAAATACATTTAAGCTAGATCTATTATGATTGTTTGAGAAATTATCTAATAAAAAATGAGAATATTTCTTCAATCCAGCAGGAATAAGTTTGTCTGCTTTACCGCGTTGTTCTTCTCATAAAGCACATACTTTTACTGTCGCATGTAAGTCAACATCCAACTTCACCCATAACTGCGTATTAAAAGAAAAGACAGAGCCACTATTCCTCTGCGATACATGGCTTTGCAATAAAGGAAAATATATTGCCTCTATCTGATTGGTGTAATCTGTGAAACAACAAAAAAAGCCCATTCGAGAAGAATGTAAAAATAAAAAACCAGCGAAATGCAAAAACAATTGCAAGGGGATAAATGCCTAAACTTTTTTCACAAACTCCGACTTTAAACTCATCTGACCAATCCCTGGAATTTTGCAATCAATGTTATGATCCCCATCCACCAAGCGAATATTCTTTACCTTAGTACCACCTTTTAAAACAGATGAAGCGCCTTTTACTTTCAGATCTTTTATCACCATAACGGTATCTCCATTTGTTAAAATCTGACCATTGGCATCATAAACAGTATTGACAAGAACAGTATCATCGTTTTTTTGTGGCCATTCATGTGCGCATTCAGGACACACAAAATTTTCACCATCTTCATAAGTATAAAGACAATCACAACGAGGACATTTGGGATATTGGGTCATAAATTCCCCTTTTAAAAGAAAAATCATTTGTTATGACTGGTCATAAAGCAAGAAGTACTTATTGTCCATTATTTTAGAAAAACATTTCCCTTTGTTTTAACCTTCATCTGCCAACTGTGTTCATGAATGCTATCATCACATACCATACATGGGTTTATAAAAATGATTGATCATTATATAACTTAAATAAGCCCCCGCATATCATAAAATTTACTCACTTCATTCTCTCTCATAAATGAATCAAAATCATTTTCTTATACATCACCAATACAATTAACGAATGAATAAAAAACAATTAGAAAAGGAACATCTCTGAATAAAAACGCTTCCAAAAAGCTAAAAACTGAGAAACAAGAAAATGATAGCCTCAACTTGACCTTTTATTTAAGTAAAGATAACAGTCATAATGTTAGAGAACAGACTGATTTATAATCATAGTTAATGGTTTTGTATATTGAATGAGAGCCAATAAATAAGCTGAGATTCTCTCAACCTCTTTTACATTGAATAAACCAAAGCCTTTTCCTTGCATGTTACAAGTAGGAAGAGCCGTGTAAAACAATTATTCAAAATACTAAATACTCTCAAATATAAGAGCCAACATTGAAAGCGGGCAAAGTGAATGATGGTGCTGGTCTTACTCTCTCATAAGCATAAAAATGGTGCTGCTCAATGGATGGCCGGTTATCCCTTTCAAAAGTAACACGCATAAGATACGTTTTTAGCGTTTTGAGAGAGAAGCTTCTTTAAGACAACCATATGAAATGTGCAACAATGATCGTATTTTGTTGTGTATGAGCCCCCCCTATTAAACAAATATTTCTATCAAACCATTAGAAACCATTGGACATAAATTCCCCGATTATGCCTGATTATAATTACCTACAGCATTTGGTTTTAAGAAGCCAGAAGTTTTAGGAATCCAATTGACATGTAAAAGAGGAAAAAACAAAACGAGCTTGAAAATGGAAGCTCTGCCTTATGGCCAATAAAATCACGTCCCTAAAAACATACCTCATGTGATCAATCATCATACCTTTACAAAAAACATTCCACTGATCTTAGGTGATAATATCAGGGCGATCTCGCCCCAATGCTTGTTGTATATTTAACAGTTTTAGTGCCACCTGTTGCAAAGGTTGGAGAACTTCTTGCGGATTAAAATTGTGTTTGCGCGGATCACTTTCATACTGTTCAAAATAAAGTCGTAAAGTAGCACCTAGCGTCCCTGTTCCCGACAAACGGATCACCAACCGTGCTCCGTTCTCGAAAAAAATACGTATACCTTGCCGCGTGCTAACGCTCTGATCAACAGGATCATGATATGTAAAATCATCTGCTTTTTTGACGAAAAATCCAGCAATTTCAGTTCCTGCATGTGGTAAGTGCGTACGCAAATGTTCTATAAGTTCCAAAGCTTTATCTGCTTCGACTTCTTCATAATCATGCCGTAACGTGTAAAAACGCCCATAGGTGTACCAATGCTGCTGAACTATTTGTGCGACAGTTTTTTCTGTTATCGCTAAAAGATTTAACCAAAATAAGACAGCCCATAAACCATCTTTTTCGCGGATGTGATGAGAGCCAGTTCCAAAGCTTTCTTCACCACAAAAGGTTACTTTCCCCGCATCCAAAAGGTTTCCAAAAAACTTCCATCCCGTTGGCGTTTCAAAAAAGTTTAATCCGTGTTTTTCCGCAACCAGATCAGCAGCACGTCCCGTCGGCATAGAACGCGCTATCCCCACAACACCTTTTCGATATCCTTTAATGAGGTGTGCATGCTCAGCCATAATAGCCAAAGAATCTGAAGGCGAGACAAATTGCCCACGACCAATAATGAGGTTACGATCTCCATCACCATCAGAGGCTGCGCCAAGATCTGGTCCTTGCTCTGACATCAATAAATCATAAAGAGCCTTGGCATAAACCAAATTGGGATCCGGATGACCGCCTCCAAAATCTGGCAAAGGAATACCATTAACCACCGTCCCTTCAGAAAATCCTAAGCATTTTTCAAAAATTTCATGAGCATAAGGCCCTGTTACCGCATGCATAGCATCAAACCGTAAAGTAAGACCTCGAGCGACGGCCTTGGCAATACAGTCAAAATCAAAAAGCTCCTGCATCAAAGCAACATAATCAGCGACAGAATCAATAATATCAATCCGCATGGCTCCCATAAAGATCGTACCTTGCCTATCTAAATCAATATCTGGTGCTTCAAGAATTTTATAAAAGGAAAGACGTTGCGATGTTGCAAAAATAGCATCACATAAAGAATTAGGAGCGGGTCCACCATTGGAAACATTGTATTTAATACCACAATCTCCCTCTGGACCACCAGGATTATGGCTTGCAGAAAGAATAAGTCCACCATGGGCATGAGTTTTACGAATAAGATGCGAAACAGCAGGTGTAGAAAGAATACCGCCCCTTCCCATTTTAACACAAGAAACACCATGCGCCGCTGCCATCTTCAACACAATCTGAAGGAGAGTACGATTAAAAGTGCGCCCATCGCCCCCAAGAATCAACATTTTTCCTTCAAGAGGTCCAATGTTATCAAAAAGAGACTGTATAAAGTTTTCTACATAATGAGGTTGTTGAAAAACAGACACTTTTTTGCGCAAACCAGACGTTCCCGGTTTTTGCCCCTCAAAAGCCGTGGTCAAAACTGTCTTTATGGTCATGTAAATACCTTCATATTCTTTCCTTTAATTTTAAGGTGAAGAGTATCCAAAGTCGACCATTAATTCTACTTGACGGAAGTGTGAAATATTTGCACACTCGTTAGAAGTCAGAATTTTTAAAGAATCCCTTTTATTTAAACCGTTCTTTCCGATATGCTTTTAAAGACAAAAGCTGTTTTAAAACGAAATTTTTGTAAAAAATATAGGAGCATCCTTATGATGAAAAAAACTGTTCCCAATGTAACATTCCATACACGTGTCCGAGATGAAGTGGGTGAAAATAATTCTTATCGGTGGCAAGAAGTTAACAGCGATTCTTACTTTAAAGGAAAGCGTGTTATTCTTTTTTCTCTTCCTGGAGCATTTACCCCTACTTGCTCAACCTTTCAGCTGCCTGACTTTGAAAAACTCTATGATGAATTTAAACAAGCGGGTATTGATGAAATTTATTGCCTTTCCGTCAATGATGCTTTTGTCATGAACGCTTGGGGAAAAACACAAAATATCAAAAACGTGAAATTAATTCCTGATGGCTCTGGTGAATTCACACGCAAAATGGGTATGCTGGTTGCAAAAGACAATGTTGGTTTCGGCATGCGATCATGGCGCTATGCTGCCGTTATTAATGATGGTGTGGTTGAGCAATGGTTTGAAGAAGCGGGTTTTTCAGACAATTGCATGACAGATCCTTACGAAGTCTCTTCACCACAAAATGTTTTAAAAGCTTTGAAAAGCTAATTCCGCCCCCAAAGTCGTCCATTTAAACAAAATTTAACGACACAAATTTCCTTAGTAAAGAAAATTTGTGTCGTTTGTATTTTTTGAAACATCTATTTGTCAAAGCAGACACTATAATTTGGTTGAGCGTTTTCGGTAAGAAAATATCCCAGCAATAAATTTTTAATAGGTATTTCACGTTTTAACTGCTTTGAAAAAACTTTGTGTCAAACAATAATTTGATTTATAAAGATAATTTATAATTTTTCATGTCGAATGAGAGGCACTGAATATCATAAGATTGTTTTATTTTATCCCTTCTTATATTGAATCTCTTAAAACTATTTTCTTGCTCATTAGCACGTGAGATTGGCATATGAATAAACGGTTAAAAAGAGTATAAATGCGTCTCATAAACGCTCTAAAACACAAAAGCTATGAACATCATTACTGCAAGCTTCACAAAAGCATCAAGAAAAAAATATGGTATAAAAACGGCTCTGCATAAATAACCGTTCATGAAGAATATTAAATAAAAACAGATCCCGTAAACATTCCAATTCACATACAATAAACAGATTCATTGCTGTTTTAATAGTCATTTATTCTAAGCTTTTATTTTTCTCTAAGAGAAAAACAGTTAAAGAAGGCGTCTATTTGGATATTCTACCATAAAGTGTTTTTTCATTTCTTCCTCTTCTATCTCTTCCTCTTCATCGAGCTCAAAATCTTCATCACATTCAGGAAGACCAAAAATATCTGGATTAATGAAATAACAATCTTTTTTTGTCCCCTTCGCTACAATTTTATTCTCTTCTAATTCTTTGATACCTTCTTTAAAACTTTCAAAATTAAGATATTCTGGTTCTTGAATTGAAAGATCGCAAGTCAAAAATTCCTCAAGAATATCATGATCCAATGTTATCTGATCAAACCACAAATCCACATCATCTTCATCTGACATTTTCCCTACCTGCCACAACATCACCAAAAAAGCTTTCATACCACTAAATGATAGCCCCAAAATCATACGCCGACACGACGAGGCGCCTGAAAAAGTAATTTGCGGAAGATTTTCAAATCCGAAGTTTGAAGGAGGGAGTTTAAATGATTTTCCAATATTCTCAGGTCTTTCAAGAATAAAGGGATTTCGTTCATAGAGCACGGTAAAATCATATTGGGCCATTTTTATTTCTCCATTAAAGAATTGATTTTATTGAAATAATGCATACTATCAGTCAGTTACCATTATGGCAGCTTACAATTCATCCAAACATGCTCCTGTAAAAAATTGTTCGATTTAAGTCATTCCATTGTTTTTTGAAGCTTAAAAAGTCTTTTAGGATAAAACGCTCTCGTTCTCCCTCCTTTTGCAATAATGCTAGATTTTGTAATGTCTAAGAAGAGAACATCAAAGAATTTGATGCTCATAGATGAGAATTCAAAGATGAAGCCAATATGAACTTGTCAATATTTTTATAAACTTTTGCAGAAGCGTTACGTGAAACCCTTTAATTTTCTCAGAGTTTTTTCTTCGTTAAAATTTTTTTGCTCATTTTAACGCATGCGTAAGTATGCCTAAACGAGAAAAGTACAGATTTTAAAAATTGAATCTCAAATTTCCCGAATATTTCAGGCAATCGCTTCTATAAAACTTTTACCATAACCGCCTTTGAGCTGCTAAAATATCTTGTACTGTTTGAACCAATTGCTCTTCATCAACCGTCACTTGTGCTGGTCGACTTTCACGCCATGTTTGATTATCTTTGATCTCATGAGATAAACGCGCCCCTTCAATCAAATCTTTAATCTGTATTTTTCCACTCTCACGTTCTTGTGAACCTTGGATAACCACACAAGGAGCTTTGCGCCGATCTGCATATTTCATCTGTGCTTTTATCCCCGATTCCCCCAAATAGAGCTCAGCACGAATTCCCGCATCACGCAATTGCATCACCATTTTTTGATAACCAGCAACTGCCTCTGGCTCTTTATCCATCCTCAGTACCACAACCGGCCCTGTTGTGTCCTTCATAGGCAACTTTCCAAGATTTTGCAAAGCTGCGATCAAGCGTGAGACCCCGATTGAAAAACCTGTTGCCGGAATATTTTCACCACGAAAGCGTGCCACCAATCCATCATAGCGCCCTCCGCCACCAACAGAACCAAAAACAACTTTTTGCCCATCATCATTGAGAACATCAAAAAGCAATGCCGCCTCAAAAACAGGTCCCGTATAATATTCCAATCCACGAACCACCGAAGGGTCAATTTTAATGCGATTGTGATAACCATTAGCGACAAAGATTGCTTGCATTTCCTCAAGCTCGCGAACCCCTTCAAGCCCCTGAGCACTCTGACCAACGACTTGTCTGAGAACATCAAGGATTTCTTCTGCCGTTTTTGCATTTACAGTCAGTAAGGAAAGAATACACTCAATCTCTTTATCCTTAAGCTCGGCCCCTTTTGTAAAATCACCACTTTCATCCAAACGCCCCTTGCCTAGAAGCAAACGCACGCCTTCAGGACCAAATTTATCCAGTTTATCCATTGCTCGAAGAACAATTAAGCGCCTTTCAATCTGCTCCCTTTCCCCTAAACCAATCAATTCTAAAACACTTTCCAGAATTTTTCGGTTATTCAAGCGAATGGCATAATCATGCTGGTGAAACCCTAACTTTTCCAAACTGTCTGCTGCCATCATACAAATTTCGGCATCCGCTGCTACCGTTGATGTTCCAACAATATCCGCATCAAACTGCATAAATTGCCGAAAGCGCCCTGGTCCAGGTTTTTCATTGCGAAACACAAAACCAAGACGATAACTGCGATAAGGCTTTGGCAAAACTTCAAAATTCTCTGCAAAATAACGAGCAAGAGGAGCAGTTAGATCATAGCGCAAAGACATCCATTGCTCATCATCATCTTGTAGCGAAAAAACGCCCGCATTTGGACGATCTTCATCAGGTAAAAACTTACCCAAGACATCCGTATATTCAAAAATTGGTGTTTCCAGTGCCTCGAAGCCGTAAAGTTCATAAACTTCACGAATTTTTGTAATCATTGTTTCAGTTGCATACAACTGTGCACTTGTACGATCCACAAAACCACGGGGTAAACGGGCTTTGGTTTTTTCTTGTTTCAATGACATGTTATTCTCTAGCAACAATATGTGTTCACGAATAACCATTATCCCATAGAAACCAACGCTGCAATGACTTTATCAATCTAAAAACTTTTAATAACATGTTAGAGTCTTTTATTTTACAAAAACAATATCCTTATAAAGCGATATTCTAAAAGAGTTTATCCTGTAAGATGAATCATAGCCCTTAAACTAAAATGTTCCCAAAACGAATACACTCTCCAAGCCCTCTTATGCCTCATCTTTTAGCACTGTTCAGGTATTCCTTGCATTTTCTTCCTTATATCTTGTCTTCCTTGAAGCAATTTTTCATATATTTCCAAGATTTCTGCATTTTTTTTCAAACATTTGCTTTCCGTATTTGATCCTCCCAATCCCAACAGAAAATAACAAATATATGAACACTTTTTGAAAAGATCAAAAATAACTCTTGACTTTAGATAAAGCAAATCACTTTTTGAAAGAAGTATCTGACTTAAAATTTGATAAGCCCCCTTCTTTTATAAGAGCTTTTTTTCTTTGATAACTTAGCAAAAAACTTTAAGATAGAAGCGTATTTTTAGATTGCTCGGCAAAATCATGAATAACATTTTTTAAATCAACACTATTTCGACCAACCTGTGTAATCGATCTTGAAATGGAAGGAATAAGATTCTGCCATAGCCTTTGAGGAAACTGCTGAGTTAATTGTGTTATTGTTCCCCCTTGAGCCCCAATACCAGGAACGAGAAATAAGTTATTTTCTAACTGTTCGATTGTATCTTTTGCTTCATTGCCCAATGTTGCTCCAATCACTGCCCCAATAGGACCAACATGATGATATTGACTTGAAGATTGGCTATTATATTCAAAAATACGCTGTGCCAAATGAACAGAAACTGTTTGATCACCAATGCGCGCATTTCGAATGTGCCTTCCCTCTGGATTCGAAGATTGAACAACCATAAAAACAGCCGTTTTTGTTTCTTCTGCAATCTTTATTAAAGGAATGAGAGCATCAAATCCTAAAAAAGGATTGACTGTTATAGCATCTGCTTTAAACGCACTGCTTGAACCAAGCCAAGCTTTACCGTAAGCCTCAGCGGTAGAGCCAATATCCCCTCTTTTCGTATCAACGAGAACCAACAAACCTTGTGCCTGTGCATTTTCAATAAGCTCTTTGAGAATTTGAAGCCCTTCCACCCCATATAACTCAAAAAATGCGGCTTGAGGTTTTATCATCCCCACTTTACCCACAACCGCTGCTAAGAGAATATCACAAAAATCTTTTAGACCTTTATAATCACAGCTTAAATTCCATGATTGCAAAACTTTATGACTCGGATCAAAACCAACACAAAGCGGTCCATATTTCTCACTATTTTTAAAAAAAGCTGAACAAAACATTTTATATCCTAACACGGTCTGTCTTTAAACTTTTTGATACAATCAAAAAGAAAAGCATTTGTCAAAAGAATACAATGCTGAAAACACAAAGAAAGAGCTCTCTATACAAAGTGTGCTTTTATTTGTGAAAGAATATAAACAAAAAAACATCCATATTATTTTGTTCAATGAACTCATAAATCCCAATAGCGTGCCTTGTCGTTTTTACACCCCTTTTTTATGATCAACAAAAACTCTCTATGAACGTGCTTTAAACAAAAGTTTTAAAAGAAAATGCCCTACCATAATGATCACCGTCTTGTTTTCGATGTTTTCTGTCCTTTTTGGCGCATATCTATTCACTTTTGGAACATAATTGGCAAAAAGACATTGTATCTCCAGCATATTCAAGGAGATAAAACATGGAAACTCGCATT
>NZ_JBHIMX010000129.1:0-732 GCF_042194435.1 Bartonella sp. LB28NMGDW | reverse complement strand
AGAAATGGGATGAGAAGCGCAATATTGGCTTGGGAGCAGAGCACGATTGGTCCAGTCATGGGGCAGATGCCTTTGGACTGATGTGTATTTCATACAAACCACCAAAAGAAATACAAAAGCGACCAGCTTATAGCGGCAGAACGGAATATGAGAGTACCTCATGGATGGCAGAATGATGCATGATGATGAACATTTAGAGAAAGACAGCAACGTATCTGATCTCTCTCATGAAGGTTTGTTTCGTAAGCTTGTGAGCTGGTACAAAGAAGATGTGGAGCATGTGAACAAATGGCGTGAACATGCGCGGGAGGATTTTGGTTTTTACAATGGTGATCAATGGAATGAAGAAGATTTATCGGCGTTAAAAAAGCAACGCCGCCCCGTTATGACCTTTAATCGTATTGCCCCATTGGTCAATGCCGTTGTGGGGTCAGAGCGTAATAACAAGCGCGAAGTGCAGTTTATTCCACGTCAAGTAGGGAAGGCATTGCCTAGTGAATTGCTTACCGGTGCGGCAGAATGGTTTCGGGACATGGCGCATGCCGAATACGCTGATAGTGATGCTTTCCAAGATGCGGTTATCTGTGGCATGGGGTGGACTGATACACGGCTTGATTATGAGAACAGCCTCGATGGTGAACCGGTAATTACCCGTTTAGACCCGTTAAAGATGGTTTGGGATAGTGCAGCGGTGCAACCGAATTTAACCGATGCGCAACGTTTGTGGTATGT
>NZ_JBHIMX010000128.1:0-749 GCF_042194435.1 Bartonella sp. LB28NMGDW | reverse complement strand
GACGTCATTGCTGAAGACAATCTCATCATCCGTGGTTTAAGTGGAGAGCGGGCTGGTCATGTGATCAACAGCTCAGGTCTTTTAGAAGCCGTGTCCGGCGATATGACCTTCGATGTCTCAGCGCTTACCAACATGCGTGAAGGTGGGGTTGAAGTTAGCGATAAAGTGGTTGGTCATAGTTACGTGCAAGGAGAATGGGAAAAAATCCCAGGTGTTGATAAACACACAAAGATCAAGAAAAATATCGACACTACGATCATTCGTCAGCAGCCTCATTTTACCAATAATGCTGCACAGATTTTAGTAGGACGTCATCTGACAATTAATGCCGGTGATATCCGCAATAGCTATAGCTTGATTGCTGCCAATGGCAATATTGAGATGCATGGCGATACCTTGCTCAATGAGGGGCGTGATTTAATCGAAACAACTAAGGTTGTGACTGAAACACGCTACAGACATAAAGACTGTAATATGTGGACCAATCCAGGGTGTATAGCGCATGGTGCAGACGAATGGGACGGTCCTACTTTTACCCAAACACCCAAGCGTACCTATGATGCTGTTTACGGCACGATTGAAGCGGGTGGCACGCTTGATGCTAAGTTGACAGGCTATATTGACAATCATGCGGTGCGTGAGGGGGTTGAGCAAGTTGGCTTAAGCTCTGGCGATAAAGGTTTGGCTGGTGTTAAAAACACCGATTTTGATGGTTCCAAACCACTGATTAGTGATGATCGATTGGACGG
>NZ_JBHIMX010000127.1:0-779 GCF_042194435.1 Bartonella sp. LB28NMGDW | reverse complement strand
AAACCGGCTTAAAGCCGGACCACCAACCCGCACCAAAGGCGGCTTATTCTCTAAAAGTCTTTCACTTAATCTTCATCATCCGCACCACTCAATTTGCGTATAAGCACTCGGTTTTTTGGATTACTGTACCACGCTTGAAACTCTTTATCCGTCATAGCGTCCATCGTTTCCCATGAAAGTGGACCTGTACTCCCCCCTCCTCCAGATGCCGTTAAGGTTCTCGCAGAATTCTGCCGGCTTTGAAGTTCTGCAACCTGATCGTTGGCTTGTATCGCTTTTGTCTGATAACCAAGGTTTTGTGCTATCCTATAAATCTCTTCTGCCGGATTGAGATCTCTTTGTGCACAAGTCGCTACAAGAGCATGCAATTGATCTCTTATAATCGCATCTATTGTGTTTTGTTGTCCATACTCAGGATAAAGTGATGACCAAGAACTCAATTCCTTTGCGCGTGCCTCATAAAGAAAATTTGCCGCGGCATCAAAATCACTGGATTTATTTTGAAACGACTTAACAGAATTATTAAAAAATTCACCAAGACGCATATCGTGCTGCTGCTGTTCCTCAGCTTGTCTTAGCGCTTCTTTCTGTTCCCTAATATACGCATCTTGCTTTTGAATCTTATCTAACATCCACGCCACTAAACGAACAGGATCCTCACGTAGGTCTGGGGGTGCATTTTCACCTTCAACCATTGGCGTCTGGGATTGGGGTTCATAAAACTTTACAAGCGCTTCACGGGCTTGTTTGGTTTGTTGCTCCACACGCTGCTGCTCTAT
>NZ_JBHIMX010000126.1:0-803 GCF_042194435.1 Bartonella sp. LB28NMGDW | reverse complement strand
ATCACATGGCATAAGGAAAGGGTGTGTTCTTATGTCACGGGCGCTTATCATGGGCGTTCACGCAATCGTTATCACCGCTTTAAATTGCGCATTCCTAAGAATGAACCTTGGACGATGATTACGGGTTTTAATGTGGATTTACGTCCTTTTGGCAGAGGGTAATGGCAAAAGTCTTTTTGACCACGTCTTGGGATATGGAGCGTATAGCCCTTTATCTTGAAGACATCATTGCATCTTTTAGAGAGTATGTAGAGCGTTTTAAACATGAAATTACGTTGCAAGAACTCATTGAATCTATTTGCACGGGTAAGAAACAGTTATGGCTTGTTTTGGATGATGAAGAGCGCTTTTTAGCAGCAGTCACGACCCAGATACAACAGACAGTTTTAGGAAAGAAGCGCGCTCTGATTTGTGAATGTAGTGGCAAGGGTGTTCTTGATTTGGTTGACAATTTGCAAGTTGCAGAGGATTGGGCGCGTGAGAATGGCGCTTTTGAAATGGAGATCTTGGGTCGTTTGGGTTGGAAACGTGCATTGGACAAGCAAGGTTACAGCATAGATATGCTTTATTACAGGAAGGAATTGTGAAATGGGGAGCAAGACACCAGCAACAACAGAACAAAAGCAGGTACAGACAAGCGCCCCCCCTGCTTGGTTGGAGAATGTATTTAAGCGTGGGGGTAGTGATGCGTATCATCTGTATAATACAGGGGCGGGTGGTAATGTTTATGGAGGACCTCGTATTGCCCCGTTAAGTGCTCAAACCACCCAAGCCATAGGTGGTCTTGGGAGTGTACCATTGCA
>NZ_JBHIMX010000125.1:0-805 GCF_042194435.1 Bartonella sp. LB28NMGDW | reverse complement strand
TAACATTAACAATAACAAAAAAAATAAAAATATTATTTTATCAAAAAGAGAAATTGATTTTGAAAATTTAGAAACAAACGATTTGGTTGACGAGCCAATCGAGTGTGATGTTGAAAGCCAATCAGAACAAATCAAAACGATAGAAACCAAACAACCAATCATTCGCGAGCAAAATATCAATCTTTCAAACGAAGTTAACAACCGATGGCAAATTAACGAAGCGATGATTGCGAAATTGCCTTCACGAAAAGTTAAAAAGGTTGGAAAAAAACTTTCAGAAATCTTTGACACGATGATGCCTGCTTATTTTCCAGAGAAAGCAAACTTTTTTGAAGAAACTAAGAAAACAAGCGAAAAACAAGAAGTTGAAAGAATACTAGAAGATTTCAAACCCGATTTTCAATACGCAACTGAACAAGGATTAACGCATGATGAAGCCTTATCAGAATTTGAAAAATTTGTACGCTTTTCAAAATCCAACCCATGTCGAAATGCAAATGAACGCGATTGGCAAAGCGCTTGGGATAATTGGATTACGCATCCAGAATATGGATTGGTAATTAAGAAACACAAAAAATTAGAAACGGAAAAACTATATGCAACCGCATGCTATAAATCATCATCAAACAATTTCGCAAATAAGCTTTCAGAAAGATTTAGCATACCCCCAACAGCGATCTACGCTTAAAGACACTTATGGATCAGAAATAGAGCTTTTTTCGGGAGCATCAGTCATGAAATCGTATTTAAAAGGATCCGAAAAAACAGCAAAGTAGTGAAATTTTCTGATGATTTTGAGAATAGA
>NZ_JBHIMX010000124.1:0-806 GCF_042194435.1 Bartonella sp. LB28NMGDW | reverse complement strand
TGAGAGCTCTTTTGATGCCGGCACTTATGATGGTGAAACGATTGATAATGATGATGTCACCTCTCCAGAGCCGGTTGTGCAGTCCGTTGAAAAGCCTTCAGAGATTGTTCCTAGCATAGAACAGCAGCGTATGGAGCAACAAGCTAAACAAGCTCGTGAAGCACTTGCCAAGTTTTATGAAACCCAATCCCAGACACCAATAGTTGAAGGTGAAAATGCACCCCCAGACCCTACACAAGACATTATTGGCTATATGAGTTGGATGGGAAAAAAGATTCGAGAGCAGGATGCGTATATTAGGGAACAGAAAGAAGCGCTAAGACAAGCTGAGGAACAGCAGCAGCATGATATACGTCTTGGTCAGTTTTTCAACAATTCTGTTAAGTCGTTTCAAAATAAATCCAGTGATTTTGGTGATGCGGCAAATTTTCTTTATGAGAAGCGTGCGAAGGAATTGAGTTCTTGGTCGTCACTTTATCCTGAGTATGCAGATCCAAACACAATTTCTGAGATCATAAGGAATGAATTGCGTACGATTGTAGCGACTTGTGCACAAAGAGATCTCAATCCGGCAGAAGAGATTTATAGAATAGCGCAAAATCTTGGCTATCAGAACCAAGGGGTTCAAGCGAATAATCAAGTTGCTGCGCTTCAAAGCCGTCAGAATTCTGCGAGAACCTTAACGGCATCTGGTGGAGGAGGGAGTGTTGGACCAATCACTTTAAAAAACATTTGTGATATGTCTGATAAAGAATTTGGAGAATGGTATAGCAATCCTAAAAATCAAATCATTTTTGATAAGTTAA
>NZ_JBHIMX010000123.1:0-815 GCF_042194435.1 Bartonella sp. LB28NMGDW | reverse complement strand
AATCATAAAGAAGTTTAAGAAGAAAAAACAACTTCAAAATGTCCTTCAAGCGTTTTAACTTCTTTCGGATTAACAATAATCTTTATATCGTTTCCCAATTTTGCCAAACACTCAAGCATTTTCATTTCACTAATTCCTCGAAATTCTCCACTTAAGAGTTTAGACAGTTTTGGTTGAGTCATTTTCAAAAGTTGACTAGCCTGTTTTTGTGTTAAGTTCTTTTCTTTCAGAATTTGACTAATCTTATGAGCAAGTTGCGCTTTGATAAGCATCTCTCTGGAATCTGAAAAGCCAAGATCCGCATAAACATTGGAACTACCGTGAAAAACATTGATCATTTTAATTCCCTTCTAATTGTTCTGCTAACTTGAGACGTTCTTTAATCAGATTAATGTCTGGTTTTGGTGTTGCAATGCCACGGGTCGATTTTTTCTGAAAACAATGCAACACATAAAGAGATTTTTTATATTGTATCGTATAAACAGCGCGATAAGTTCCTTGAATATCGCGTTCAATAATTTCTAGAACATTGGCAGATCCAAACCCCTTGAGAACCTTAACATTTTCTCCTCTATCTCCTATCTGAGCAAGATAAAGAGCATAACCAATCCTTTGTTGAATAAGATCAGGAAGACTTTTTATATCTTTGAGTGAAGAACCAAGCCATATGATACGTTTTATTTTACTCATGATTATTAATATACCCATATGGGTATATTTTCAAGTGGTTATTCTAATTTTGTGATTTTTTAATAACTATTATTAATAAAATTGACTTGATAAAAATGGTAACAAAAAACCATAATTGTTTATTT
>NZ_JBHIMX010000122.1:0-830 GCF_042194435.1 Bartonella sp. LB28NMGDW | reverse complement strand
AGGCTAGCGCGAACTATCGCTAGCGACAGAATTTTCAAATTGACTGTACATTGTACACTTAACTCATTGATAAATAACAATTTCAATATGTACACTGTACAGTATGCGATTATTTTTAGATAAAAATTATTTTTACTCTTGACATTATTGCGTCAATGTCTATTTTCGAATCAGGTGCCTAGAAAACACCTTAAACACATAGCGGATTGGTTGCCGAAATAATCAGTCTTCCGCACATTAAAGACTTTGACTCATTGTATGTTAGGCGCATATAATAACTTTGTCGGGTGTAGTTATGCTATACAATACCCTTGTGGGGAAAGCATAACGACGGGCTATGTGCCGTGTTTTCTAGCACCCGGCATCTTTTAGAGTGTCAATAGAAAACCTTTAAGCACATAGGAGCCAAATCATGGCACAATATTTAATTGACTTACATCAAACTACGATTGATGGTGATATCGTTCAGACAGTGAATGCACGTGAATTACATACATTTTTGGCAATAGGAAAACGTTTTGCTACTTGGATTACGAACCGCATTAATCAGTATGCATTTGAAGAGGGAAAGGACTATATTTTAACGCTTCCCAAAATTGGGAAACGTAAAAATGTTATAAGTAAAGAATATCATATTACTCTAGACATGGCGAAAGAGCTCTCAATGGTGGAACGTAACGAGAAAGGACGTCAAGCACGCCGTTATTTTATTGAATGTGAAAAGAAACTAAAAAGTCAATCTGTTGATTATTGTGATGATATACGTTTTGCTTTCCCAAAAGATTGGGATAAAATGTCTCCAACTAAAAAGGCTGTTTACATTTATGGAC
>NZ_JBHIMX010000121.1:0-834 GCF_042194435.1 Bartonella sp. LB28NMGDW | reverse complement strand
AAAGAGCATCCCATAGCTGGGGTCGACCGGGATGAAAAGGGCAATGTGATCTATAAAACAGATGAAAATGGGGAGCCTATAGAAGACGCTCGTGGACAACCTAGCCCTAAGTTTCATTATTTAACGGATGAAGAAAAGCAGCACTTACAAGCTGGTCCTGATGGTAAGGTCAATGTTTCTTTGAATGGGATCTTTACTCCTCCAGAAGAGGCGGCTGTTTATGCAGAGCAACATGCGGAAAATAAAAATGAACCACTTTATTTTGTTGTGTTCCCCCAAGCCGATTCTGCTATTTCAGAACTTTTGGTCGCGGGATATCAGAAGTTTCTGGAAAATAACTTTTGGGGTTTGACCAATTCAACACAAGAAGCAAAAGATATAATGTCTCGCTATGGTAACACGGGATTGGAAGAGTATGGCCATAGCCGTGGTACCATGACATTGGGGAATATGCTGAATTCTTTCAAACAAGAAGGTGTGCACGGGATAGCCAACGAAAACACAAATATCAATCTCTATGGACCAGCCTTTAATGTTTTAGTTGCATCCGGTCTGTTAGGTTATGTGAGTGATGGCAAACAAACCACTATTGGCTTTGATGGGAATAGATACGACTTTGTAAGCAGAATTATTGGCGGCAATGGCTATACTTACGAGACAATACCTACTGGTAGTAACATGTGGAAAGAATGGTGGAGAGTGATCATGAATCCCATAAGCTCCCATACCTGTCTTGGAGATGCGGGTCAAAAATGCCAAAAAAGGTATGGCTCATCTCATTTAAAACAAAAACCTTGAATTAAATCATGGAGGAAAAAAATGAAACAAACTTTA
>NZ_JBHIMX010000120.1:0-835 GCF_042194435.1 Bartonella sp. LB28NMGDW | reverse complement strand
ATAAGGCAACTTCTGTTTTAGCGGCGCGAGATTTCGTGATCAAAACGGGGGAGCTTGGAAATAGCGGTCAATTGGCATCGGGGCAGGATTTAGTCTTTAGCGTGACGGGCAATGTGACCAACAACAAAACGGGCTTAATCTATGTGAAGGGCAATGGTGCTTTACAAGTTGATGGGGCTTTGTTGAATGATTTTGGCGCCATAATGGCAGAGGGTGATTTATCTTTCACCAATGCAGAAGGCACAGGAAAAAGCCTTTCGCTTGTTAACAAAGCGGGCTTTATTCAAGCTGGTGGAAACTTAAATATCCAAACCAACACTCTAAAAAACGAAGCCGATAGCACGCCCGTCATCACGGAAAAAACGGAATATAGCGATATTTCTTTCCAAAGACCAAAGGGTTCTGATCAACTCAGTGATGGGATGTTATATCATGATGCGAAAGTTGGTCTTTGGGGACAAGGGCACGAACATCAAGATGATAACGGAATTTGGAAAGGACACTTATACATTTACTTAGATAATCCACTTTGGAATAGTAAAGAAGAAACCTATGGCACCGCAATTTCAAGCGATGGAACAGTCTATAAGGCATTTACTTGGAAATATATTGACGAAAGAAACTCTGTAGAACAGTATCGATGGAATGGTTTTCGGCGGAAGGCAGGAGGGGGCTGGTCAATAAACGAAAATTGGTCACACATGACAGAAAAGACTGTCACGCAAGGGTTTTCGCATAAACCAACTGTTTCGGGGGTAATACAATCTAGTGGCAATCTCATCATTAACGCTGATACCATTGACAACCATTATAGCTCTATGAGAGCAGAGGGAAA
>NZ_JBHIMX010000012.1:0-47800 GCF_042194435.1 Bartonella sp. LB28NMGDW | reverse complement strand
TCTTCTAAAGACTGAATGGCTGCTTTCTTTTGCTCATCCGTGATGGCATCTGGCCATAGCAGTTCAGAAGCTTTTACTGTGCATAAGCGTGCTGTAATCACGGCGCGTTGATCTGCTTCAGACGGTCTGGTTGTCGTGCGTCATTGGCATTGGCGAAAAATTCTTCGACTGTATTTTCATCCATTATTCGTTTCTTGCAAGTTCTCTAACTCTGGAGAATGAGGATCATGAAAGGTACTGGAATATTAACCCCCTCAAGCAAAGCTGTGCCCATGTAATAATCAATAACACCAATAAGGCTGGCGGCATCACATCCAACTTGTGCAGCAATGCTTGCAGCAAAACGATGAGGAAAATTCAACATGGCATCACGGTGTACTCTTCCAAACTCACGCGCTGCCTTTTTCATTTCTTCTCGATCAACGGTTGTTTCGCGTAAGCGTTCAAGGGCAATCTTTTCGCTTTCAAGCGCAACTTGCATTCGCTCCAGTTTTATCTTGTATTCATTGGCATCCTCTGTAGAGGTTTGTTTGATATTTGTTCGCGGTTGTCCATCAGGCGCTAAAAATGGGGTAGGGTGCTTGTTGGATTTGCTTGTTGCAACGGCTTCATTGACAGAACCATCTTCAAAAAGAGCCGCATCAAATTTGCCTGTCTTTATCCGAGAAACCACTGCATTATGTGAAACACGCATCTTTTTTGCAAACGCACGAACCGATATCCCCTCACGATGCTTCTTATTCATAGTTTCGCCTTGCCTTGATTTCCTTCCCATATTGAGAAATGGGGTTTTCGGCGTATCAGATAAGCCAAATATTTTGCGGTTGAAATTAAACTCCACTTGTATTGCACTGAAATACAGTTACAAGAGGAGAGATCATTATGGCAGCTAGTCGTATGCTTTAGGCGTGTGTACCAGAAGAAATTCAAAATATCGCTAATCAAGTTATTCAAGCTTCAGGTTTATCAGTAAGTGATGTTGTGAGAGTGTTGATGACGCGTATTGCACAAGATAAATCTATTCCGTTCTTCTTGTTTCAACCCAATGCGGAAACCATAGCGGCTTTTACGGAATTAGATGAAGGCAACTTAAAAAAGTTTCATTCCGTAGACGAATTATTTGATGATCTATATGTGGACGATTGAACGCACCACTATCTTCAAATGTGATTTCAAGCGTGAAATGAAGGGATGGTATCGGCATCTTTTAGATATTGATTTGCGCCAAATCATTGCAGCATTAGCAAATGACCAGCCTTTAGAACCTCGATATCATGATCATGCATTGACTGGGAATTGGAGCAATTGTCGAGATTGTCATATTCGACCTGACTTAGTGTTGATTTATCGCTTGATTGCTCAAGATCGATTGGTTTTAGTATGTCTTGGCTCCCATTCAAAACTTGATCTTTAAACCACCTCCCCATTTTGAGAACGGGGAGGGGAGTTGTGTTTTTAAGTTAAGCAGCTTTTACAACAGGACTTTCCAAAGTAGGAGCATAAGCTTGCAATAACGGATTCATGCTATGCGGTAGTTCTGAAGTTCCAAAACCTGTAAGAACTGCAAGAATCTTTGTAATATTCGGCACCTCATCTTGAAGTTTTAAAATCAAAGCTTTTTCTACTATGCCCATGATGTCGACCAGAGCACTACAATTTTTGTTATCTACATATTCACAATTAACAAAGTGAAACAACGTTATCCATAAATCGCATAAAAAACTGGTATCTACCTTCATTGCACACCCCCAAAGATTTGTTCTCTCAAATATGCTAATCCTTTTGGTGTAATTTTTGTTGAAGGCAGTACCTTTTCTGTAGCATTAGGTCTTTGAATAGTGATAGCAGGATAATCCATAAATCCTTTCTTGATTTTATCCTGATAGGGTATAATGGATTACTTGGAACACGGCGATACACCCAATCATGTTTACGCAAGTAATCTGTTAAGTCCTTTGGTCGTACTTCAAGGATTTTTCCCCTTCAATAAGACTGAACAAACCATCAGAAGATTTTAAGCTCTCAAGCGCGTCTGCTTTGGATGCTAATTCTGCAATGATGCTATCTTTCTGTTCGATTTGATTTTGTAGTTGAATCAAGATGCCAAGTAATGCTTCGGGCTTGGAGTAATCGATTTGCGGTGTCGCTACTTGTTTTGCAAGCTTTTCACATTCGATAAAATACTCTTTTGGTTAATGACCTTTATCATTACGCTCGATCATTGAAGGTGTTTTGCCATGCCTAATGTATTGTGGTATTTTACGCTAGGCAATCTTTTTCTAAATTTTTAGAAAAAACTATAAAATCTATATTTTCTCGAAATTTGCATTCTATAATACGATTTTTAATCCAGTCTGCAAATTTTGATGTAATTTCCAAAAATTCATGCAAATCACGAGCATTGACGGTTTGAACAGCTTCTCTATCAATAACCATTTCTTTAATTTCTATAAGAGTGTTCATAGTGAAATCCTATCGATTAAGGTTCCTTATTGACATTCCAGAAGAATGCTGAGCGCTAAGAAACACGGTCGATAATCCGTCGTTACGCTTGGCCCATAAAGAGTATTGTATAGCGTAACTACACCCGACAAATCCATTATATGCATGTAGCATATAATGAGTCAAAGTCTCTAATGTGCGGAGAAGAGATTGTGTCGGTAATCTATCCGCTATCGATTTAAGGTGTTTCTTAGGCACCTGATTCAAAAATATACATTGACGCAATAATGTCGAGAATAAAAATAATTTCCATCTCAAAATAATTATATACTGTACAGTGTGCATATTGAAATAATTATTTATCAATGAGTTAAGTGTACAATGTACAGTTAATTTGAAAATTCTGTCGCTAGCGATAGTTTACGCAGCCTGCCCCGTAACGAAGCTAATTCGCTGGGAAGTATCTTTTATATTGATTTTATTGACTTTTTTATAAAAAAACAAAGCATAAGTGATAATTTGTTTTTAAAATTGCAATCAAAGTGTGTAATGCATAAACTTATAAGGATATGGGATAGGTAGATAAAGCTTGAGAACATTATTTAGCTTTCTTATTAGCACCGTATTCTTGACGTTTAAGTTGTCTCTGTATGTTTTTAGTTAATCTTTCACTGGCATATTGTGCGATAGAATTTGTGATTTCTGGTTTGGACATCACTCCAGCAATTGATGATCCTTCTTGTTTTGCAATGGGGGAATTTACCTCCGTCTACTCTTTGAAAAACATTACTCTTCATCTTTTTAAAATCAACACGCTTTGGAAAACTCCTACCCTTGATAAAACCATGAGGCAAGATTTCTTTTTTCCAAACATTGTGTAAGTTACGCTGCGTTTTGTTTTTTTTCTTGAAAAAATTAAGAGGTATCGGTGTTCCAGAACCAATGATATCTGTCTCGAGAAGTTTTGCTTTATAGCGGCTTTAGCCAAGGCATTGTACCTTGGTAAGCAAAGCGAACGGCAAAAGCAAACAGAGAATGCTTTAAAGACAGCAACAACGCGGCTTGAGGTAGAAAATGAAGTTAATCAAAAAAGTGATGCTGGTGTGCGCTCTGAACTTTCTCGTTGGGTGCGCGGCAAATAGGTCTGTTTCTTGTGGTGGCTGGTTGCCCATTTATTTAGATAATAAGGATGTTGCGGTCATCAGTTCCAACCTTGCAAGAGATATTTTGAAGCATAACAAGCAGGGAGCCCATTTATGTGGTTGGACAGATGGTCAAGAAGCGAAGCAGCAAAGATAAAGATCTTACAGAAAAAGAACAACAACTCCTTCACGAGATGATAGAGACCTATCAAGGCTTAAAGATGATGTCACGCCTCATGAAATTGATAGCCTTTATTGTCTTTATGTTTGTAATAGATTTTTCCCGTTTTGTGGACGCCATAGAGAATAGTTTCTCACACCTCAAAAAGTGGATAACAAAAAGTTAGATATCAAATCTCTCCTTTAAAAATATGATGAAACAAGAATTTACACAAACATTGTTTGCGTGGATGGGTGGTAAACACTATCTGCGTAAGAAAATTATACCGATTTTAAATAGCATTGACCATGAAACCTATGTTGAACCATTTTTAGGTTCTGGTGTTATTTTTCTAAATAAAAGACCAGCAAAATATTCCGTGATTAATGATCTGAATGGAGAGATAACGAATCTGTTTCAATGTGTTCAAAATGACTTTGATGATTTATCCAAACGACTAGAATGGTTTGTTTGTTCAAGACAGTTGTTTTTTGAACTTGCGGCTATTGAACTAGAGAGTCTCTCCAAGGTTGAAAGAGCCGCACGCTTTTTGTTTCTCCAACGTTGTGTCATGTACGGGAAAGAAGATTACTACTCTTTTAGATTTGGAAGAAAAAGAACGGCAGAGTTTAATCCCGATAAGCTGTTATCAAGGATGAGACGTGTTAGACAGAAGCTTCTTGATACGACGATCTTAAATTTATCATGGGATCGGGTTGTCGAGCTTTTTGATGCCCCCGACAGTTTATTTTATCTAGACCCGCCTTATCTTGTGAAGAAGAAGTGTTATAGTTCTGGAAATTTTGTTGAAGATGATTTTGTGAACATGGCAAAAGTTCTCAAAAGCATCCAAGGCAAATTTGTCTTGAGTCTGAATGATAGTGATGAGGTTCGAGAGATCTTTAGGGATTTTGACTTTTTAGAATTAGAGGCCCTTTGGACATCTGGTTTTGCTAAAAAAAACTCTTCGAAAAGAACTCTTGATTCGTAATAACTGAAGAAAATCATAAAAAGATTTGTTAGAATCAGAAGAAATATTTTTTCTCTAACAGGACTTTTTTGATGCTTACATCCTTTGGTAAAATTTTACGGAAACTTTGTCTTGATCACTCAGAACGCTTCTTAGATATGGCTAAGAAATTAGACATATCTGTAGCATTTTTATCTTCTGTCGAGATTGGCAAAAAATCTGTTCCTGTAGGACAAAAGATAATTGAACTCTATGCTTTAGATCAAGAGAAGGCTTTACTCTTAAGAAAAGCAGCTTATGCTTGTCGCAAAAGTTTTACAATCAAGACTTCTGATCGGTTGAGGCGTGAAGCTGTTGGCATGTTTTCTAGATTTATAGATATTTTTACACAAGAGGATTTAGAAAAATTCAAACAAATACCAGAAGTAATTCGCGAATCAAACAGAGAGAAAAATGCTACCTTTGTAGAGAAATGTTAAAAAACCCTATTCCTCTAACTTTATTCAGACATTCCTCACAGTAAAAAAGATGTATAAATACAGCAAGTTATAGGATAAGAAAAAGAATCTGGTGGGCGTGACAGGGATTGAACCTGTGACCCCTACGATGTCAACGTAGTGCTCTCCCGCTGAGCTACACGCCCATTCATTGATGTTGCATACACCATATAGAATGACAAACGTCAATGCCTAATTTCGTTTTCTCTTTCAACAGATGCAAATAACTTAAAAAATACTTTTTAAGCAGCGATAAGGATCTTTTCAACCTCATTGACGAGTTCACGTAAGTGAAATGGCTTAGAGAGAACCTTTGCATCAGGAGGGGCATCACTATTTGAATTGAGTGCTACCGCTGCAAAACCTGTAATGAACATTACTCGTAAATCGGGGTCAATCTCAGTAGCACGTCGTGCGAGTTCGATTCCGTCCATCTCTGGCATCACAATATCAGTCAGGAGAAGGGAAAATGGCTCTTCTTGTAAACGTTCATACGCGCTAATACCATTATCGAAATCGGCGACTTCGTAGCCTGCACGTTCTAAGGCTTTTACGAGAAAGCGACGCATATCGTTATCATCTTCTGCGAGCAGGATTCGTTTCATGATTATGTTCCAATGGCTCCATTTGTCAGAGTTTTGCCGCATCAATTATACAATATAGAGTATTTATAAAAAAGACGGTAAAATGCTCATAATTGAAATGAATGGCAAAATGGTTAATTCTTACATTCTTATTCAGAATACAGCATATTCGTTGTGAGTTGGTTAAATTCAAAATATATGTGATTTTGAAAAAAGAAGGGGTTCTCTAGAACTTTTAAGGTGATTCATTCTATATCGAGAAATTAGAAGAATATTATGTTAATTTATTGTTTTTAAAAAGTTCTCCTAAAAATAGAAATTTTATAGTTATTTGTTTTTATAGAGATTTGTAATAAATATTATAAATGCGCTTTATTTTCAGTTTTTTTCCTTAAATAGATAAAAACTATTATTTTTCTAAATATAATATTAAATTAACACTTAATAATATATCAAAAATAGTATTTTGATGATTTATTTATAAATATGTATCATGCTATATTAAGATAGATTTATTATATTCATTTTTATTAATTATACAAAATATTTTTATTTATATAATAGTTTTTATTAGAATGCCTGGTGAAATATTTAGGTCATGGCTTGCCTGTAGAGGCTAGAAAACGAATCATATGAGTGGTTGGAAAGTAAAATCCGTTGTATTAAGAAGTGTTTGTAGATCCAACACTCGTAGAAATTTTTTTATGGGGCGGAGTGGAAATTAAGATTTAGTGTTATTTTACAGATACATTATCGGGAATAAATGCATCAAATGCAGCCCAAAATTGCTTTTTATAATTTTCATTAACCATGATTGTGTCCAGTTCAGCGCCTGTAATAGTAATACTTTCTGTCAGGTGTGTGTGTTGGCATAATTGCCGTACTTCAATGTTGTTTGCAATATTGTTTTGATTGGCAAGAATAAAGAGTGTTGGGATTCGTAAATCTCCGTGAAGTACATTTCTCTTCACAGAATCAATCACATTAAATACCGATGCCATCCATTGGGATGTTGGGGGCTTAATGGAATGGAACGGCACTTTATGCATGTGTCCCAATTGTATATTGTTTTGTTTTGTTTTGTTTAATTTTTTCCCATCTTTCGCTGGTATAAAGCCAAGACCTATATCAGAAAGAAATTGTGTTAATTTATGTTGAAAACCATTCGTTTTATTACCGAATGGAGCAAAAAGGGGAGAAACACAGAGCAATTTATTAAACCGATGATTAATGAGATCTAATCCGCTAAGTGCCATCAATCCACCTATACCATAGGCGAGCATAGAGTAAGGAGGCGGACAATTAGGATAAACAATATTTTTAAGAAATTCATATAAGTAATTAATATCACTATTTATATCAAAACAATGATGTCGGGTTTGTTTTCTTATCTTGAAGGATTTTTTTTCTTGATCAAACCAGTCAAATATTGCTGTATGAAAACCGCGGTTAGAAATTTCATTTATTAATAAAAAATATTTTTCTAAAGTACTTGCGTAGCTTTTTAGAATAACAATTGTTCCTTTAGATTTTTCTACCTCAGGATATGTTATCGCAAAACGAATTTCGTGATCTATTGCTATTTTAAGAGTACCATGATGGATATTAGGAGGAGTGGAAGCCCAGTCTATGGGATAAATAGGTGTTTCCAATTGAAATCCTTTACAGTGTATTTGCCGCTTAGTGCAACGTGAGATAATGATAGGACTTTGACATTTATGTAATGAAGAAAAAGGATTTAAAAAGGGGTATATTGCTTTTTAGATAGTTTTTATCAATTTAGGTTCCAAAGAGTTGAAATAAAGAAAAACAATTACCAGATAATATAGTGTGGTTGCCATGATGGGGCCGCAGGTTCACAAGTAAGTTTGCCATTTGGGAACTTTGTGAATTGATTGTTAAATTATAGTCGCTCTAGAGGAGGGCAATATTATGCGTCAGGTAGATTTTTCACCATTTTATCGTTCCACAGTAGGTTTTGATCATCTTTTTAACTGGTTTGATTCTAGAACACAACCAAATGAAGTTTCTTCTTATCCCCCTTATAATATCGAGCGTTTAACTGAAGATTCTTATAGAATTTCTATGGCTGTTGCTGGTTTCTCTCAAGATGAAATTGATATTGAAACGCATTGTAACCAGCTGATCGTTAAGGGAGACAGAAAGTCTGAAAATGATGATGAAGAGCGAGAATTCCTTTATCGAGGCATTGCTTCGCGTGCTTTTGAACGGCGTTTTCATTTGGCTGATCATGTTAAGGTTATTGGAGCAGAACTTGGAGATGGGCTTCTTCATATTCAGCTTAAAAGGGAAATGCCAGCTGAATTAAAACCCAAAAAAATAACCGTACAGATGTCACCATCCATTACAAAAAATGATAACAGCGATATTGTCGTGTAGGAAAATTTAGAAAATATGAGACCGAATAATTATAAATTTTTCTGAAGAATAAAAAACGCGAGGCAAAAGGTCTCGCGTTTTGTGTGTGTTCTCCTCAGAACGAAGCTTATTTTAATAAAACCGCTTATTTCGAGTTTATGATAAAATGTTATTGAACATTATTCTACGTTGAAGAAAAAATCCATGTATGTGCTAATTGAAATGCATGATAATCCACTTTTTAAGTAAGCTTATTTTTTTATTTTATAGCATTTAAAAAATGGTCGGAGCGGCGGGATTTGAACCCACGACCCCTTGACCCCCAGTCAAGTGCGCTACCAAGCTGCGCTACGCTCCGAGTTTGTGTAAAACGATTAAATGACTGTTTCTTTAAAGGCAAGAGAAAAAATAAACAGAATAAAATCTAAAATGCTCTTGCACTTAGAGCTTTTGAAAGTAAAAATTTTAGACATCACTATTTTGTTATCAATTCAAGATACATAACGAATCTGTAAAATTCTTTGTAATCATTAAATTTTTAGCTCTATAGTTAATAGATCTATGCATTTAATTACTTTTGCAGATTGTGAAGGGTAAGATTGGTGGCTTTAGGGGTATGAATTGGAGAAGGGGGGAGCAAATGAGTACGGGAGGTATATTTTTTCCTTATCTAATCGTTACTTTTCTAAAAAGATAAAGATTTTCAAAAGGAGAGGAGGGAATTATGGTATTGAAACGTTTTCCTTTGTTTAGAGTTTTTATAGACGAGGTATTTTGCGTTTTATGTGGACAAAAAATTGTAAGTTCTGGATTGTATAATCATAAATCTCATTTTACGGGTACGCGTTTTTATCCAAATAAACAAGGTCAGAATACTTTAATTTATGTTTTGTTGTTTTTTTTCTAAAATACTATAGAGGAAAAACTTTCAAAGTGTCTATTGAACTAAGAAAAGAGTAAATGATGAGCCGTTTTTCGGTAATAAATTTGACAGAAGCAGCAGTGGATCGTGTTAAAGCGATTATGGATGCAAAAGATGCACAGGGTATTCTTGTTGGTATCAAAAAAGGTGGTTGTGCAGGGATGGAGTATACAATTACTCTTGTCAAAGAAAAGGGGATAGATGCGGATGTTGTTGAAGTGAATGGTGCCCGTGTTTTCGTAGCACATGATGCGGTGTTATTTTTATTAGGGACGCAGATGGATTATGAAGTGACAACGCTTCGTTCTGGTTTTGTCTTTAAAAATCCTAATCAAGTTTCAGCATGTGGGTGTGGCGAATCGGTGGAACTTCGTCCTGCTACGCAGGATCAATATAAAACAAATTGAGCTGAGCTGAATTATAATTCAGTAATTTTAGAGGAACTTGTTCTTTGAGGTAGAAGAAATCTAGTATTTTTTATTGTTCATTTTTAGCTTGCTTCCAAAGCGCTTCCATTTCATTCAGGGATGCGTCAGTGAGTGTTTTAGATTGAGTGGATAGCTTTTCTTCAATATAGGCAAAACGGTTTCGAAATTTTATATTCGTTTTTTTTAATGCTTTTTGTGAATCTATCCCTAAGTGGCGTGCGAGATTAAGGAGAATAAAGTAGAGATCTCCAAACTCTTCTTCTATCTCTGAATTTTGTTTATTTTTGATGGCTTCTTTAAGCTCTTCGAGTTCTTCTTCTATTTTTTCAAAAACTTTATCACTTTTTTTCCAATCAAAACCTACTTTAGCTGCTGCTTCTTGTAAAGAAAGTGCCTCTTGGTTTGCTGGCTGGATTTGTTTTACTTGTGCGAGTATGCTTGTGGAGGAATTGTTGTTTTTTTCTTCGCACAAACTTTTTTGTTCAACCTGTTCTCTTTTTTTTATATATTCCCACTCCTCTTTTATAAATCCTCGTTTTTTTTGCTCGGCATTTCCAAAAACGTGAGAATGGCGTCGAATCATTTTTGCCGTGATTGCATAAACAACATCTTCAAAAGTAAAGCTGCCTTCTTCTTGTGCAATGGTAGCATGATAGATAACTTGTAAAAGGAGATCTCCAAGTTCTTCACAGAGATCCTTTCGGTTTTTTCGTTCAATGGCATCGATGACTTCGTAAACTTCTTCGAGCATATAGGGTATGAGGGATTCAAAAGTTTGTTTTTTATGCCAGATACAACCGCTATCAGAATTTCGTAATGCAGTGATAATTGCAACGAGATCTTTGATGTCTTTTGAGGCTAACATTTGCACTTCCTTTGTAAGCAATAGAGCCTTATGTTAGATGTCCCAACGTCTATGTAACCACATCCATTGTCCAGGATATTCACGGACCCAAGATTCAACAATATCATTTAATTTTTGCGTAGAAGCAGCTATATCGATATCATTTTTTTCATCACGTGGAAGTTCTATATGTTCATATAATTCTAAACGATGACGTCCATTGGGCAAACGAATACAACGTGCTGGATAAATATCACAGTCATATTGTCGAGCAAGTTTTATAATTAAGGGATTTGTTTTAAGAGGTCTGTTAAAAAATGTTCCCATGATACCGCGGCGAAATTTTTGATCAACGAGCATACCAACATTTTCACCTTCTTCTAATTTGGCTGCTAGTGCCCATGCTGCACCGGCCTTGGAGGGAATAAGATGCCCCATAGAAGTTTGTCGTGCTTTAAGGACTCGTTTGGCAACATAGGGATTATTGGGTGGTCTAAATAATACCGTAACATTAAGATCAAAACTTTGTGCACAAATAGGCAGAAGTTCAAAATTTCCAGTATGTGCGGTGAAAAAAATATGTGGTTTTTTTTCATTTTTTAATCGCTCAAATATTTCAACGCCTTTAACTTCAATGAAACCTGGCTCGTCCGCATGAGGATCAAAATCAAAAATTTTATCAAGAAAAATATATTCGGCTAGGAAACGTCCTATATTTTCCCACATTTCTATTGCAATCGCATGGAGTTCTTGCTCTGTTTTTTCTGGATATGCACCTCTAAGATTTGTAAGTGTGATTTGATGACGATGTAAAAGGGGACCAATTTTTTTTACCAACCAAGAAAAAAAAGAGACTCCCATTTTGGCAGGAAAGCATTTTAGAATAAATAAAGAACCAAAGAGCAGATACGCCCATAACAAGTAGGATATTTTTTTAGCTATAATTTTAATAAGATATATGAGATTTTTAAGAGAAAGCTTCATCATGATTTAATCGACTTTAAGGATAATTTTACCAAAAACATCACGACTCTCCATTCGTTTTAAAGCTGTATCAATTTCATCCAGCCCAACAATTGTATCAATGACAGGGTGTACGGCTTTTTGTGCCATTTTTTGCATGGCATTTTTCATATTTTCCATACGGCAGCCAAATGAACCGAATATCTTAAGCTGTTGCTGGAATAATTGCATGAGATTTATTGGTGCTGAAACACCAGAGGTAGAACCGCAAGTCACTAAGCGTGCTCCTTTTTTCATACATAACAAAGAACCGTTCCATGTATCTACACCAACATGCTCAAAAACAACGTCAACACCTTTTTTTTGGGTTAATTTACGCACTATACCTTCAAAACGATCTTTACGATAATTAATCACATGATCTGCTCCAAGAGAGTGTGCTTTTGCAATTTTTTCATCTGAACCTACAGTTGTGATAACTGTACAGCCCATGTGTTTTGCAAGTTGAATGGCTGCAGAGCCAATACCTGAACCACCAGCCTGTATCAGGATTGTTTCTCCTGCTTGTAGTTTTGCGTTATCGAAAAGCATATGTTCTACGGTACCAAAAGTAATTGGAGCAACCGCTGCCTGCAATTCATCACATTGAGGAGGTGATGGAACTAATAAACGTGCTGGCAAATTGACAAGCTCACACGCAAATCCATCAAGGTGAAAACCGTAGACTCCCTTTACATGGCTGCAAAGATTATCCCGTCCTTCATGACAAGCTTGGCATACTCCGCAGGTTTGTGCACCATAAATTGAGACAATCTGTCCAAGTTGGAGATGTTCAACGCCATCTCCTATTTGTATAACCTCACCAGAGGCTTCTGCACCAATGATGAGTGGCATTTTTCTTTTCGCAAAAGCCATGCCACGCCATCCCCATACATCAATATGATTAAGAGCAACGGCTTTTATCCGCACAGTTACTTCACCTAGACTAGGTGAAGATGGCGGGGAAATATTAGTGATTTCAAGCCGACGATCATCGAAGAGCTGCAGTGCACGCATTACCATCCCCTTTAAATATGTTATTAGGTTAGCGTTATAAAATTTTATTATTAAAGGATTATCCTTTATATGCAGTGATGACAAGACTCATATTTTGACCACCAAATCCAAATGAGTTGGACAAAACCGCATTGACACAGGCTTTACGGCTATGATGAGGAACAACATCTAAAGGGATAGCAGGGTCAGGATTATCATAATTTATTGTAGGTGGAAGTATCCCCGATTGAATGGTTAAAAGCGAAAAAACCGCTTCTATTGCACCAGCAGCAGTTAATGTATGCCCAATCATTGATTTATTAGAAGAGACTGGAATATGCTCTAAAAGATCACCGAATACTGTTGATAATGCAAGATATTCCATTTTCTCATTTTCAGGTGTTGAAGTTCCATGTGCATTAATATAATCAATTTCATTGATGGTTATTTTTGCATCGTCTAAAGCTTTGCGAACGGATTCAATTGCTGGTGATGCATCGGGTTTTGAACGTGTACGGTGGAAATCATCGGCTGTTTCTCCACAGCCAGCTAAAATTCCTAAAACTGTAGCATTACGGTTTAATGCGCTTTGAAGAGATTCAAGAACAAAAGCACCTGAGCCTTCTGCCATAACAAATCCATCTCGATCACGGCTAAAGGGTTTTGCTGCTTTTTCAGCAGGATCATTTTGGGTTGAAAGAGCGGATAGTAACGAAAAACGGATGAGAGATTCTGCTGAAACTGATCCATCTGTCGCAATTATGAGAGCTCGATTTGTCTCTCCCCGTCTAATAGACTCAACACCTAATTGAATTGCTGTTGCACCAGATGCACAAGCAGTGGAAAGTGTAACAGGAAGTCCTTTTGTGCCAAATGTTTTTTGAAGTTTTTCTGCAATTGCACCAAATTGTGTGGTTTCAAAAAGCGTTTCATGGAGTTTATCCTTACAGACTTTAAGAAGATGTGCATAAGAAGGTTCATTATTGAATTCTTGCTCTTGATCAAGACTAAAACGTGCGGTCCATTCAAGTTCAACAGGAGGAGCTGCTAGAAAGAGTGGTCCATTAAAATTTTTTATATCAATAGCAGCTTGTTCCAAAGCTTCTTCAGCAGCAAGATGTGCAAGCTTCTCAGAAAGAGCTGAAGCACCAAGTGTACTTTCTTTGAGAAAATCAATTGTTCCAGCAATATATGTATTTAATCCCTCAACGGGAAAACGTGTTATTTTGTGGATACCGCTTATACCGCTTGTTAATTTTTGCCAATTTTCATGTTTCCCTTGTCCCAGTGATGTGACAATGCCTGCCCCAGTTATTGCGACAAGTGGACGCCCAAAATGATCATGATATTTCACGATAGAAATCCCCTTCAAACAGCTGTAAGACGCACAATACCTTCAGCTCTTTTTATGCCAATAGTTGTAACAAATATTTCACGTACTTCTTTAGAAAAAGGTTTTTCATGAGGACTTAACGCTGGAAAACAGTGTTTTTTTTCAATTGAAAGTGCTGCAAGAGCTAGAGCTAGAGGAAATTGTGCTTCCCGCATATAACCAAATAATGTTGTAATGCCACGGTAAGATAGATCAGCATCATCAAGAGCATTTTGTTCTGCTTTTGTTGCTTCGTGAGCTCCTGAGGCTGCTGAAATGGCTAGGGCAGATTTAGCACTCGCAGTTTTTAACATTGTTGCAATTGATTCTCTAAGTGGAATTTTGGTTCTATCTGTTTGGTCTGTAATAATTTGGCTAATTTCAGCATAAGCACGTGCGTTGCGCTTTTCTGCATGTTCTCCACTTTCAAGAACTAGGAAGATACCACCAGAACCGGCTATAATACCGCCGCCGGGGTGGATTTCACGATTCCACACTGGGCTCCATCCATTATGGGTTAAAAGACCACCAAGCTCATGCGCCAACAACATATCATAACTTTGTGCATTATAGGAACCTCCTACAAGAGCATGGGTACTTTGACCTGATTTAATACGAGCTACAGCAATTTGAAGCGCAGAAAGCCCACTACCTTCTTCTCCCATAAATGTACGAGATGATCCAGTGACTTTATGAACAATTGAAATGTTTCCTGCCAAAAGGTTTGAAAGTTGTGCTAAAAATAATGTTGGACGAAGTTCGGTTGAAAGAGCAACATTTAACATAGAAGCATGATCGGCAACTGTGCGCGCTTTAGAAAGAATCTGTGTATCAACAGTAATATCACGCTCTCCTCCACTTGCTGCTACGATCATATCCATTGTTGAAGTGAGTTGTTCATTATTTTTCATGCCAGCATCATCAAGAGCAAGACCAGCCGCATAGGTACCAAGACGCTGCCATGTTCCCATTTGCCGTTGATCACTTTTTTTAGGAATTTGTAAACTCCAATCAATTTCGGGCAATTTATGAACCGTGTAGGGTGAAAAAGTTGTACAATCTAGGTTTGGTGTACGGATTGGATCGTTTAAAAGATTCCAATGTTGATCAGTTCCTTCCCCCAGAGAGCTTATGAGGCCTATACCAGTGATGAATACAGATTGATCATGCATGGTGAAAAAATTACTCCGCCTGTTTTAAGGCAACGAGATCATCAATTTTTGTACAAAGGTTTTTAAGAACAAAGTATTCTTCTGTTGCAACGGTACCTTCGTTGACTTCTTGTGTCCATTGTTCTAGAGGGACTTTTATTCCGAAAGCTTTATCAATAGCGAAAACAATATCAAGAAAATCAAGACTGTCGATTCCTAGATCGTCAATTGTATGACTTTCAGGTGTAATTGTATTGCGATCAATTTCACTGATTTCTGCAATGATATCAGCAACTTTATCAAACGTGGAAGGCAATGTACGGATTCCTTATTATAGAGTTAGTAAATTCAAAATACATTTAATATTGTTCTTCTAGCCTTTTTTTTATTTTAAAAAAAGACTTAATCCAAAATATAGCTGTCTTTATCTATAGAGATAAGAGGTTTACAGTACATGAAACACTATATCTCAATTTTTAAAAAACTTTGAAATTTTATTGCGCATTTATTTTACGAGACTATTTTTTCTATTGGCCGCAAGGACAGCAAGGGCTGTTATATTAACAACTCCCCGTGAAGTTACTGAAGGCGTTAAGATATGGGCGGGACGTGCTGCCCCGATTAGAATAGGACCAACATGGAGTGCATTTGTGAGGCTTTTAACAGTGTTGAGCGTGATATTGGCTGCATCAAGTGTTGGAAAGACAAGCAAATTAGCTTCACTTTTAAGACGAGAATCAGGAAAAACACGATCACGAAAAACTTTGGAAAGAGCAGTATCACCATGCATTTCACCATCTGCTTCTAATTCAGGGTGTAATTTGGCAAGAATTTCTGTTGCACGTCGCATTTTACGCGCACTTTCTGTGTTTTTAGAACCAAAGTTTGAGTGTGATAATAAGGCTGCTTTTGGTGTTATTCCAAATGCTTCAACTTCTTGAGCTGCCAATACAGTCATTTCAGCGATTTCTTCTGCAGAAGGATTTTCATTGACGTAAGTATCTGTGAGGAAAAGAGTACGTTGTTGAGAGATAAGCAAACTCATAGCAGAAAAACGGTGAACATTAGGATCAAGACCAATAATTTGTTCAATTAATTCAAGTTGACGTTCAAAACGTCCTTCTAAGCCGCAAATCATTGCATCTGCTTCTTCACGCATGACAGCAAGGGCAGCAATAGCCGTTGTTGATGTTCTCACTACAGTTTTTGCCATTTCAGGCGTAACACCACGTCTTCCTGTATAATGAAAAAATAAATTAACATAATCACGAAAACGTGGATCATCTTCAGGGTTTGTTAATTCAAAATCTATACCAGGACGAATTCTTAAACCAAAGCGTTTTAATCTCGCTTCTACGACATGTGGACGGCCGATAAGGAGAGGCGTTGCTGTTTGTTCTTCAATGACAACTTGTGCTGCACGAAGGACGCGTTCATCTTCACCATTCGCATAGATGACGCGTTTACGTTTTGCTGTTTTTGCTGCAGCAAAAACAGGTTTCATTGTTAAACCAGAAAGAAAGACAAATCGATTGAGGATATCATAGTAGGCTTCCATATCTTCAATGGGACGAATGGCGACACCAGTTGCCATTGCTGCTTTAGCAACAGCGGGAGCAATACGCAGTATTAAACGCGGATCAAAAGGAGAGGGGATCAGATAGTCTGGTCCAAAATTGGGTGGTTCTTTTGAGTATGCACGTGCTACAACATCTGAAGTTTCTTCACGTGCAAGGGCAGCAATCGCATGAACAGCGGCCATTTTCATTTCTTCATTAATTGCACTAGCACCTACGTCTAATGCACCACGGAAGATATAGGGAAAACAAAGGACATTATTAACTTGATTGGGATAATCAGAGCGTCCTGTACAGATCATTGCGTCTGGTCGTATAGAGCGTGCTTCTTCAGGCATAATTTCTGGTACTGGATTAGCCAGTGCTAAAATGAGTGGATTTTGAGCCATTCTTTTAAGATATTCAGGCTTTAAAACACCACCCGCAGATAGGCCTAGAAAAATATCTGCATCATCAATAATATCAGATAAAGTTCGTGCGTCTGTTTTTTGTGCGTAATTGATTTTCCAACGATCCATAAGGGTCTTGCGATCTTCATAAACAACTCCCTCTAAGTCACTAAGCCAAATATTTTCAACTTTCGCCCCAAGACGAACCAAAAGATTAAGACAAGCTAGGGCAGCAGCACCTGCACCTGAGGTAACTATTTTTGCATTTTCAATTTTTTTTCCTGAAAGATTTAAGGCATTTAATACAGCCGCAGAAACAATAATGGCAGTTCCATGTTGGTCATCATGAAAAACTGGAATATTCATTTTAGCACGAAGCTTTTCTTCGATGTCAAAACATTCAGGAGCCTTAATGTCTTCAAGATTAATACCACCAAATGTAGGTTCTAAGGTCGATATTGTTTGCACCATTTGTTCTATATCGGATGCATCAATTTCAATATCAAAAACATCAATATTCGCAAATTTTTTAAATAAAACTGCTTTGCCTTCCATAACTGGCTTTGACGCCAGTGGACCAATGTTTCCTAAACCAAGAACAGCAGTTCCATTGGATATAACAGCGACTAAATTAGCACGGGAGGTATATTGAGCAGCAAGATTGGGATCTTCATGAATCGCAAGACATGGTGCTGCAACGCCTGGAGAGTAAGCAAGAGCTAAATCACGTTGATTATCAAGAGGTTTTGTTGCTTGTATTTCCAATTTTCCAGGTTTTGGGTATTGGTGATAAAAAAGTGCGGCACTGTCAAGTTCAGCTTTTGGTGAACTGAAATCACTATTTCGTTCTCTAGGCATTTTTATGATATCCAAGTTAGCGTATGTGTATATGAAATGTTCCATCTACGATAAGGTTTTGTCCACTAATAGATCCTCATTTCTCTGAATATCAAAATGCATGAGCATGAGCAAACTCTTCTGGATCGTAAAACCAGTTTGATGATTCTTTTTGTTTGTGTGCATGAATAATTTCATTGATAGCAGCACTTTTCTTTCTCTCTCCTTAATAAAACTCATAAAAATTGATTAGTTTACAAAAAAATAAAATATTTTCTAACGATTACATTATCAAGCCATTATTTTTTTGCAATGTTTACAAAATAAGGAAAGAACAGAAGAACATTTCCTATCAATTTCATCCATTTTTTATAAAATATATATTTTATTTAAAGTTTCATACGGAGGTACAAGAAATTTTAAATAACAATTTGTAATTTATAAATTGTTTATTCAGCTATTTTAAAGGAGACTGGAATGTTGAAAATGGAAGTGGTGTTGTTCATTGTTTAATTGGATTCTTAATAGTGAAAGCTGTATTTTTTATATACTAACAATTATGTGTTTTAATAAACAAAGATGTGGCTGAAATGGCTGTAATTGCGGATTTTATAACATGAAAATCATATATTTTCCATAACGCTTTTCTTTATAATTTATAATGCATCATTTCGTATGTTGGATGGGAAATTTGAATACAATAAGATTCTTTTATTTAAAATTCACCTAATATAATAAAAAATATTTACTTACATAATTCAAACGAGAGTAATGTGTGGATAAAAAACATTAAAAAAATAAATAGAAATGTTTCTATGAGCTATTTTAATGTAAAAGCACGGAATTTTTTCACAATTAGCAAAAATAATTATTACCTATTTTGTACCTTTATGAAACTATGAAAAATAAAGGAGTTAAGAAAAAGATAAGGAAATAGAAAATATGCTTTATCATTCTTAGAATGATATGTTGTTTTATAAGTCATTACGCTTCTTTAGGGTTATTGCTTAGGATATCACAGAAGACCGCACGCCAATTATCCCAGCCTTTGAAGTACAAAGCTGCAGTTAAAAGCAAAGTACTCTACAATGAGCCATTAAAACAACTGGAGAGGAAAAAAGTGGAAAAAATATCTTTTTCCACTTTTTTTATTTTTTATTGGATTCGACCACTTGCATGAGCAAGCATAGTATAAACTTTTCCGGTATCTGATATCAGGTATTTGCGAACTGAGCTGGAAGAACCAGAACTGCGCGATATATCACGTAAGAGTTTTTCAAAATCTGTAACATATTGATTCACTGAACGTTTAAACTCAAAATCGCTCATATATTTTCTCTTAATCATTTCAAATATTTTTTGTCCATTTAAGGTATAAAGGCGTTCTGTTACGATGTTTTTTTGTCCACGTTGATAATGATCCCATAGCTCAACAATGGCATTGTGATTAATAGCTTGCACTATACCAGAAGCTAATGAATTAAGAGAGCAGTTTGCAGGAGATGGTTTTGTTTGCACTGATGTTAAAACATCATCACTAGGGGGAGCATCATAAAACGTTTCTTCACGTGAAGCTCTTTCTAAGAGATTTGACACCCATTTATTTGGTCTTTTTTTGCTTTGATCTTGTTGCAGAATAGGCTTAGGTGGTACGATCTTTTTAACGGACTCAGTGGAATTGTCACTTCTTTGATTAAACATTGATGATGCAGGAAATTCTGATATCAGCTGTTTTTTTGCGCCCTTTTGATCATTTTGTATAACACTGACTAGATCTTGTAACGCTGTAATCTGTTCATTCAAAGCTGTGCGAATTGTTTGCGTTGTTTCTTTTGTCTTTTCCGGAAGTTTTTTAACATTTTCATTGATATCATTATTAATCTTTGAAAGCTCTAAACGAACTTCATCAGCGGAGCGACGTATGTCTTCTGCTGCTTCTGAAAAACGCGCCGATGCTTCACTAACAAGCCTATTAAGTGATTGTTGGAATGAATTTGTGGAGTTACGTGCATTCTTATCAGAGCGTTCAAGTGCTGAGTTGAAGATTTTTTCATAATGCCCAATCATTTGATTAATTTCATGAGACTTTGAAACAAGAGCATCACTTAATACAGAAAGCGTATTATGTTTTTCTTCAAGTGTTGCACTCAGTGAATTTTCAGACTGTTCAAGAACATGAATAGTTTGGGAAAGTGTTTTTGCATGTTCACCAAAACTGCTCGTTATATGATTAATTTGTTCAAAGGTATTCTTTGAAAGTCCTTGCAGAATTTCAACATTATTATTGAGCACTTGATTTGAGGCTGACAGACGCTCTGCTACTTGGTCCGTGTTGCGGAAAAAATTACTCGCACTCTCATTAAACTGACCATCAATATTTTGAACAGCTGATAATAAAACATTACTATTTTCGTGAAAATTGTAAATTGATTGATTCAACTGTGTTAAGACGGATGAGACATTATTAACAAGTTCTTCCTTCATAACCGTTATTGTTTGAAGTGTTTCAGAGTTAGCTTTTGTTAAGCTATTCACTAAAAATTCATTGTGTGCATAAATTCTTTGTTCAGCTTCTTGTGTGGAGAGAGAGAGTTGTTCACCGATATGCTGTGTTAAAGAATCAATTGATTCTGTCGTATTTTGCGCTGCTTGATTTAAGTGATTTGTCAGCTCTGTTATTTTTCCAACATGTTTTGAAATTTGTGTTGCTGTTTGATTTTCTGCAACTTCCAAACGGCTCGTTACATCAGAAAGTTGATAACCTAAATTATTTTTAAAATTTTGCATAGAGTGATGAAGAACATCACAGCGTTCATTAAGAACTTGCTCTATTGCTGTTGTTGATGTGTGAATGGTTTCGTTCAATAATGCTTGTGCATTATGACTGGCTGTTGCGAAAGCTTCGACAGTATGCGCTGTTTGTTCAGACAGAACGGACAGAACTTTTTCACTGGTATCATAAACAGTTTTTTTGACATTTGATACAATGCGATTGCCTGATTCTGAGAGAATATTTTCTGCTTGTGCAGTAACATTTGTAACAGATGAAAGAATTTGTTCACTCGTAGAAGAAAGAATATCAGAAGCTTTTATAATCTTATTATGCAGGTTATCTGTAACTATATTAACAGAGTCTTCTAAGGTTACACGCATATTGTCAACACTGCTTTCCAGTGCTTGTTGAATTATCTGACTTTGCTCATTATTAAGCATGAGAGACGTTTTTAACGTGTCAGAACGTTCCTCAATAACAGATGTTTGCATATCAATGGCTTCACAGATTTGGCTAAATTTTTCAGATAAGGTTTCCTCTAGCGTTGTTGTTCGTTCAAAAATTTTGTGTGCACGATCTTCTAGATCTGTATCGAATGATTCCATACGTGTTTCAAGGGTTTCAAAGAAAACACCACTCGATTGAGAGAGAGTGTTCTTTAAAATTTCGGCATGGTTTTCAAGGTTTTTGATATGATCTTGAACCGTTTCAGTAATGTTCTTATTATTGGCGACAATTGCACTTTCAACTAAATCTATTTGTTGTTTCAATGCAACATCGACACGTATATCACTTTTTGCAATGAGATTATGGATTGTTTCCATGCGTTGCTCAAGTGTGCGTGCTTGATCGGCAAGAACTTCATTGAGAGAAAAACTATTAATCGCTAAAGAGTCACGCAGAGCATCGGCACGGATATCAATGTTTCTCGCTTGTGCTTCTAAAGCATCTTGGGTTGTATTGCAGCTTTGTACAATGACATCTTGTAGTTTTTCAGTGCATTGAATGATGTTTGTAATATGATTTTCAGCTTGTTTATCAACGACTTGAATATTGTCAGCCAAAACTTTTTCAATATGAGAAGTGTTTTGGGACAAGACATCAATTTGATTTCTTAATGTATCCGCAATTTTATTCTTCTCGTTATCGAGCATGTCTGCCATAAGAGCTCGTTGATCAGAAAGTTGTACTTTAAAATCTTGTGAACGTTCTTGGATGATATCAACAATGGCATTGTCGACATACTGAATTTCTTCTCTCAGGCTTTCTTTACTTTTATCAATTGCAGAAAGAATAGCTTCACGTCCATTTGTAAATGCATGGGTAATGTCTGCTGTTTTTTCTTGGAGGTTTTCATTTATTTTCAAGACATGAGATTCCAAGAAGTTACCAAGTTTTTCAGCATTATCCTCTAAAGCCTGACTGCGTTCTATAAAGGAATCAATGATGGAATCACTATGTTCTTTAAGAGAAAGATCAACAGTGGCTAAACGTTGTTCAAAGGCTCCAATTGCTTGCGAGGTTACGTTATCAAATTTAGAAGAGAGTTTATGTGCTTGGTCGTCGAGCTTTAAGATCTTCTCATCAAAATTCTGTAGAGATTGATTATTACGATCAATAAGAGCTTGATCCAAGGCTTTAAACTTTTCATCGACAGCGTGCAAAGTTTGATCTGTTACTGCTTGTATATGTGTGGCAATTTTAGCAACATGTACTTCCGCTTTTTCAGCTGTTTCATTAAAGGTTTTTTCTATTTGCTTTTCATTATGATCAAATCGTTTTGAAAAACCATCGAAGTTTTTTCCTAATTCATGAAAAAATTCTGTGTTTTTCTGCTGAATTTGTGTTGTTGTTTCGTTAAATTTTTCAACAAGCTGATTTGTTACGCCATCACCGGCATAGGAAAGTTTTTCAACAAGGTCTTCACCTTGTTTTTGTAAAGTTTGAGAGAGAGTTTGTGCAAGCTTCTCAACATTGGTTACAATTTTAGAGGTAACTAAACCAAATTCATCACTCAGTTGTTCTTGGGTTCCTTTAATTGTTGATTGTACGCGATCTGCGTGATTCAAAATGGCGATGCGTTCATTGCTCAATTCTTTGATTAATGTGTGAATACGTGATTCATTCTCAGCATAGGCTTGTTCTAGGTTGTGAACTTCACCTTGTATGATTGCTTCAAGTTCAACAGCACGTCCGAGGGTACGTTCAATACCTTCGTTCATTGCCGCTACTTCTTCACGAATGGTTTGCCCTATAGCAATAGCTTGTTTTTCAGATAAATGTTGTGGTTCACTAAGGCGCTGCGCAGCATTTGTCATAAGAAGAGCAATATTATGCAAGTCGTTTGAACGTTTTGTTAATTGAGCAACGCCCCAAGATATAAGGATAGGAATTGCTGTTCCGGCTGCTACAGCGAGTCCTGTTGGGGATGTAACAAAAGTGCTGATATTGGATAAGGAGCTGAGTCCGGTAGGTGCGAGCTTATGCGCAATAAAAGCTCCTCCCGTTGCCCATAAAGCACTAAGCGCTGTTGTATACCAGTAGACTCGAGAGGAAGAACGCTGCTTTAATAGTCCAAAATTTACAGGGGTTGTTATATCATCATTTGCAGGAAGAAGTTTTGTAGATAACAATGTATTATGAACAGTCCCACCTGAAATATCAGGTGAAGGTTTTGGAGCAAAAAGCTGTTCAACAACGGATTTATCAACAACAGCTTCATCATGAATATTAGAAACAAAAGTTGACGTACCGTTTTCAGCAAAGAATTCTTCTTCTGCCATTGCAATTTTTTGAATCAGATCATCGACATTAACAATATTTTCAGAATTATTTGATGATATTGTTTCAAATTCTGTGTCATTGAAATCAAAGTTCATAGCTTTTGTGAGGGCTTCTTCAACTTCAACTTCAAATGTTTGCAATTTGGTTCTGCGTGCCATACTCGCCTCGTACTCTTACAGACGGAAAAGGGATACGTCCTCTTCCACATAATCTCTACATACTAGCTGTTAATTATTTAGAAAGGAATATGCTTAGGGAAAAATTTTAAAAACTTATCAAGATAAAGTTAACGCGGTTTCTTATACCCTGTTTAAAAATGTTATAAAATATAGTAAAAACAATTTATTATTTGAATCTAACAAAAACAAAAATACTGTTTACAACTTGTGTTTATAAAAAACTTTATAAGCCGCTAGTCTTTGAAACAAGGATAATTTAATAGCCGTTATATACACAGTTAAGGTGCGAACACCTCTCTATTAATACCGATGATCGTTAATAAATATTGTTGTCCGTTTACTTTTATTGATTCTAAACGAAGCAGATTCATCATCACATATAGTCTGTAATAGCTTAGGATATATAAAAGTATGCCTTTGGACTGTAAGATTATAAAAGAATAAACGTGGAAAAATTTTTAATTTAATATAGCTTTTTGTAAGTTGCGCTTTATTATTGCCTTAAAGAGCCGTTTTTTCTCTAATTTCAGTTGTTTGTTGCTAAATTTTGAAGCTTCTACGTTGACAATTAGATATTTTTCAGTCGATATGCATGCACGAATATTTTATGCAATCGAGATGAAGGTGTAAGAATAATGGCAGAGCGATCACAACACCTGCAAGATGTGTTTTTAAATACGGTGCGTAAGCAAAAAATTTCCCTTACAATTTTTCTTGTCAATGGCGTTAAACTCACGGGTATTGTAACTTCATTTGATAATTTTTGTGTTCTTTTGCGCCGAGATGGACATGCGCAATTGGTTTATAAGCATGCTATTTCTACGATTATGCCTGGACAGCCTGTGCAGATGTTTGAGGGTGAAAGTCCTGAGTAAACATATCATTTTAAGATAAACCTCTTATCCCATTTTAAAAGTACTTAGATTGCTATGATAAATAAAAATGAGAGATTAGGAGGGGTGTTTTCGCAGAATACAGGGCAGGTGCGCGCACTTGTTTTGATACCGATTTTTCAAGAAAATAGAAGTGAAAGCTCTTTGAGAGAGTGTTCTATATCTTCTCGTGTTAAAGAGTCATTAGGCTTAGCGCGTGCTATAAGGTTAGAAGTTGTTAATTATGAAACGGTTAATATTGCAACGCCTCGCTCTGCGACTCTCTTTGGAAAAGGTAAAGTAGATGCGTTAACCTGTTATATAGATGAATATTCTATTGAGCTTACGATTGTAGATCACTTTTTAACGCCAGTACAGCAGCGTAATTTAGAAAAATTATGGAATTGCAAAGTTATCGATAGAACGGCTTTGATTCTTGAAATTTTTGGGGATCGTGCACGAACAAAAGAAGGAGTTTTGCAAGTAGAGTTAGCGCATTTGTCTTATCAAAAAGGGCGACTTGTGCGTAGTTGGACGCACTTGGAAAGGCAACGGGGGGGACGTGGCTTTCTAGGTGGACCTGGTGAAACGCAAATTGAAGCAGACAGGCGTCTTTTACAAGAGAAAATTATTCGTATTCGACGCGAATTGGAAACGGTTATTAAAACACGTGCACTACATAGAGCAAAAAGGAAAAAAACATCTTATCCTGTTGTGGCACTGGTAGGATATACGAATACAGGAAAATCAACTCTCTTTAACCGTTTAAGTGGTGCAGATGTATTAGCAAAGAATATGTTATTTGCAACGCTTGATCCGACTTTGCGCAAAGTTGTTCTTCCCCATGGAAAAACTATTCTTTTGTCTGATACTGTAGGGTTTATTTCTAACTTGCCAACAAATTTGATTGCAGCTTTTAGAGCAACCCTTGAAGAAGTGGTTGAAGCGGATCTCATTCTTCATGTAAGAGATATGTCAGATCTTGATCATCGTGCACATGCTCAAGATGTTTTAGAAGTGCTTTCAAGTCTTGATATCGATATTGATGATATGGAGCATATCATAGAGGTTTGGAATAAGATTGATATGTTGGATGAGCAGGCATTGAATGTTTTACAAACAAGCGCAAAAACACGATTAAATCCTGCTCTCATGGTATCAGCGCTTAAGGGGGATGGACTCGATCAATTATTAAGAGCCATTGAAAAGCGAATTTTTGGAGAGGTGCAAAGCATTGAATATCTTTTAAAACCTCATGAAATGTCGCTTATCGATTGGTTTTATGAAAACTCTTCGGAAATAATGCAAGAAGGACATGATGATGGGTCTGTTACCATTAGAGCCGTTATTACTTCTGAAGCAAAAAAACAATTAGAGAACATCAAAAAAATATGAATTAAGTTCTTTAAAGCTATTGCTGAACATTTGTGCTTAAATTTTATGTTTTTATTATCTGAAAATAATATGACAGCAAGTTAAGAGGATAGTTACTACTTTCTCTTAATAAAACAATATGAAGAAGTATTTTGCTGGTTAAAATAAAGATGAGTCTTAAGTGTAATAAAAGACTATTCCTACGTACTGTATGGCGAAGCATTTTGATTGTTTTGCTATTACAAATGCTATGTATATCTTTGATTTGGTTGTATTATTTTTTTCAGCCTCGTGGTTACCAAGCAACTTTAATATTTTCATTATCTGATTCTGTAGGAAAACCGTTACCAATCAAAAAGCAAGACAATGTTATCGCTTTTTTGTTTTCACAGCCTATGTTCTTCAATGATTCGCAATTTTCTTTAAGTGCTTTTAATAAGAAAAAAAATCATGAAAATATCCGTTTATCGCGTCGTGGTGATTTTATCGATTTGACTTTTGAAGCTGAGACACTTGAAGCAGCTCAACGTGGGTTGGAAACTTGGTTTTCCGCATTTTCACAAGCAATCATAAAACAGAAACAATTCTTGTTAAATGATAAATTAGAAGACAAACAATATGATAATACTGCAATCGTTAATATCATGCAGGGATTTCGTACATCTGTTGAGTCTTTTATTCAGCAGGGTGTAAAACAAACAGAGCTTCATGATCTTTCTATGCAATTAACGGAAGCAACTTTAAAGCGTATTCATTTAACAAGTTTGAACTCAACGATTAACGCGATGCGTGAAAAGGGACAGTCTTTATTGTCTTTATCGTTTATTGCAGGTAATTCAGCAATTGTTGCTCTGGAATCTAAACGTGATCTTTTGGAAACGCAAAGAGCACATATGGCGGTGCAATTGGGGTGGACACATCCTCAAATTAAAGCAATGACTGCGGAATTAGAAACAGTTTCTCATCAATTAAAAAATAAAATTTTACAAATCGTTTATCAAGTTCATTCAGATGAGGTTATTGCAACGGAATTAGAAAAACAGCTCAAAAAAAGAATGAACTTTTTTGTAAAAGATCAATCCCAATCTTTGAATGAAATATTTAACGAGTTTGAAAATAAAATAAAAGCAGCAGTCGATGCACAAAATAAAGCGATGAGTAAGTCTGCTCAACGAAGAGAAAAAATTATTGGTTCATATCGGAGATTGAGTGATAATCCTCTTCTTTTACAAAACACAAATATCCACGTGGTTATGCCAACAACGTTAGCACCAATTTCTTTTATGGCTCTTTATGGAAAAAATATTTTTGTGAGTGCATTGGCTAGCTTCCTTACTCTTTTACTAGGAATATTGTTATTTTATCCGTGCTTTAAAAGCAAAAAAGATCAACCTTCAGAAGAGGATTTGAGATCAAAAGAAAATGCTCTTAAGAAGAACGAGAGTATTTTAGTCTCTCAAGAAATGAAAAATCTTGAAGCTTTTATTACGATAGAGGGATTATCTGATGTTTTGAAATGGCGTGCTTCAACCATTATTTCAATCATTGGACCAGAGGCTGCACGGACAGCGGCAAAGCTTTCACTTCATCTCACAAAAGAGAACAAAACAATTCTGTTGGTCGATATTTCTGGTCAACAAATAGAGAAGGTCATTGGTCCACATCGCGGACTGAGTGATATTTTAACGGGCAATGCCCAGCTGCATGATGTTATTTACCGTGATTATGATACGGGGGTTGATATTCTTCCTCAGGGGTTAACAAGTGCTATTTCTGCACAAGATTTTTCAAATGACATTTCTCATATATTACAAGAATTTAAAAAAGAATATGATTTTATCATTCTAGAGATGGCAAGCGAACCAAAATATGGATTTGAGCAATTTGCAGAGCTAACAGACTATTATATTTGTAAGACTGTTCTTAATGAACAAGAATGGATGATGCGGATGGTAAGCAGCTTTCCAAAGGCTGTTTATCGCGTTGTTGCATCATAAACTTTATAAAAAAGAAATATGTATCGCATGTTATAGTGGTACGCTTGTTTTTTGCTAAAGTTATAGTACATACTAGAATACACAATGATTTGATGTTTAAATTTTAAAATGCATTGTAGTTGGAGAGAAGCGTGGGGCAATCAGAGATGGCAGTAAAGAGATTAAACAATAGCATTTTAACGCCCGTGCAAAAGAAAAATAGAAAACAAATACAGGTGTGGCTTTACTCTATTTTATTGCTTTGTTTAGCAATTGTCTTAGTAGGTGGCGCTACTCGTTTGACGGGATCAGGATTATCTATAACGGAATGGAAGCCAATACACGGCGTTATTCCACCGATTGGTGTGGATCAATGGCAAGAGGAATTTTTAAAATATCAACAGATAGCACAATATAAGCTGCTTAATCCTGATATGACCTTAAGTGCTTTTAAGGTCATATTTTGGTGGGAATGGGCGCATCGTGTTCTTGGGCGTCTTGTTGGTCTTGTCGCTTTATTGGGGCTCATTTGGTTTTGGGCGACTAAGCGTGTTGAAAAAAATATCTTACTCCCGCTTATTGTCGTGCCTATTCTTATCGCCTTTCAAGGCTTTATTGGTTGGTGGATGGTTGCTTCAGGGATTGGGCAAAGTAATTTAACAAGTGTGAGCCAATATCGTTTGGCATTTCATCTTATAACGGCATGTTTTGTTATTGTTTTTGTTACTTATTTATCTCGAGGACTTGCAGAATATTCAGAAAAGCCAGCAAATAAAAAGGTGCAATATTTTGCGGCTTGGCTTGTTGTTCTCGTTTTGATAGAGATTTATTTCGGAGCTTTGGTTGCAGGGCTTCATGCTGGAAAAGTCTATAATACATGGCCTCTTATGGATGGGCAGATTATTCCTGATGGTTTGTTGCAGCTTCGTCCTGTTTGGCTCAATTTATTCGAAAATTCATTAATGGTTCAATTTATTCATCGATTTTTTGCTTATTTTGTATTTATTGTTTCAGTTGTTCATGCTTTCTATGTACAAAAAAACATTCCACATTCAACCCATTCTCGTCGTGCATTTCTTATCTGTGTTATGATTATTATCCAAGCACTCTTGGGTATCTTAACACTGTTACATGAGGTTCCGATAAGTTTAGGGCTCATTCACCAAAGTATGGCACTAGCAGTGTTATGTTTTGCGGTTGCGCACTGGCGAGCAACGAAAGGGGCATATCGCGTTGTTGAATAAAAGTTTGTATTTATAGGGAGTTTTAGTTGCTTGAAAGCATTAAATCGAGGTTCTGGATAGCCGCAGCTGATGCGCCTTTTCCTAAATTATCGAATATGGCGCTGAGATTAAAAATACCTTCACGATCATTTCCAAATACGAACAGTTTCATATTATCTTTATTGGCTAAACACTCTGGATTAAGTCTTTGAAGTGAAGCAGTTTCTTCTTGTGATGCAACTAAAATGGTATTTTGTCCATCGTAATGGTTTGCGAGAATTTCGCGCAAATCAGAACAGTTTGCTGATTTTGTGAATAAATGGCGATGCAGAGGAAGATTCACAATCATCCCTTGGGGAAAACGACCAACACTTGGTATGAAAATTGGGGTTTGGTTGATTTGTCCATAGATTTTAATTTCTGGCACATGTTTGTGTTCAAGATTAAGACCATAGATAAAATAATTGTTCTGAATATTTTGTTGAGATTGATTTTCCATTTCTAAAATCAACTGTTTTCCACCACCAGTATAGCCGGAGATTGCATTAATCGAGATGGGATAATAGGCGTCTAGCAGTCCTGCTTCACGGAGTGGGCGAATCAAACTAATGGCACCGGTAGGATAGCACCCGGGATTGGTTACATAATGTGCTGCTTGGATGCGCTTTCTTTGTCCTGTTGTCATTTCAGGAAAACCGTAAACCCAGTCTGGTGCAACACGGTGGGCTGTCGAGCTATCAATAATCCTAATGTTTTTATTTTTTTTAAGCCAATGAACTGTTTCGCGTGCAGCATCATCTGGAAGACACAAAATAGCAATATCGGCTTGATTAAGATAGTCTTGTCGCAGATGGACATTATGGCGATCTTTATGAGCAAGAGAGAGTAGTTTTAAATCTGTACGCCCCTCTAAGCGTTTTTGTATTTGTAGTCCGGTTGTGCCATGTTCACCATCAATAAAAACTTTAGTTAGCATTCTTATTTGCCTTGTATTAACTTTGCCTATTATATTCAGTTTTTCACATTATAAATTATTTTTAATCATTAAATTATTGAATTTCTTTAGATTATAGATACCTTTTGTAAAAGGTGTAAACAAATAAGAGTGTAAAAAAAGAAATGTAATCTCATTTTTTACCATTCTTGAGAGGGAAGTTTTTTGTTTTTTTTATAACAAAGAATAAGATAAATATTTGCGTCATTATTTTTGAGTGTAAGCGGTTTAAAATGTTTGGTTTGCATGGTTTGCTGTGTTATCGTTCAGTGATTTTATTTTTTTATGTTAGGAATGTGTTTTATGACTCAGCAAGAAAATGACGCACAAAAGCGCTTTTTTAATGATAATTTACAAACTGTTGATGGTGCAATCTTTGATGCAATTAGAGGGGAGTTTGAGCGTCAACAACATGAAATTGAGCTGATTGCTTCAGAGAATATTGTTTCAAGAGCGGTTCTTGAAGCGCAGGGGTCTGTTTTAACTAATAAGTATGCAGAAGGTTATCCAAGAAAGCGCTACTATGGCGGGTGTCAATTTGTTGATGTCGTTGAAGATTTAGCCATTGAAAGGGCAAAACAGCTTTTTGGTGCTGCTTTTGCGAATGTACAGCCTAATTCTGGTAGCCAAATGAATCAAGCTGTCTTTTTAGCTTTACTTCAGCCTGGTGACACATTTATGGGATTAGACTTAAATGCTGGTGGTCACCTTACGCATGGTTCATCTGTTAATATGTCAGGAAAATGGTTTGATGTTGTTTCCTATGGTGTGCGTCAAGAAGATCAGATTATTGATATGGATGAGGTTGAGCAACTTGCAAAAGAACGTAAGCCCAAACTTATTATAGCGGGTGGCTCATCTTATCCGCGGCTATGGGATTGGAAACGATTCCGTGAAATTGCAGATAAGATTGGTGCTCATCTACTCGTTGATATGTCTCATATTGCCGGTCTTGTTGCTGGTGGCGTGCATCCTTCACCCGTTCCACATGCGCATATTGTAACAACAACAACACATAAGTCGCTTCGAGGTCCTCGTGGTGGTTTAATATTGACAAATGATGAGTCTTTATCCAGGAAAATTAATTCTGCAATTTTTCCTGGTCTTCAAGGTGGTCCTTTAATGCATGTAATTGCTGCAAAGGCTGTTGCATTTGAGGAGGCTTTGCGTCCCTCTTTTAAGAGTTACAGTGCCAATGTGGTCGCTAATGCGAAAACTTTAGCAAAAATATTACAGAGTAATGGTTTTAATATTGTTTCTGGTGGTACAGATAATCATTTATTGTTGGTTGATCTACGTTCCAAAAATCTAACAGGTAAACGTGCTGAATTGGCTTTGGGGCGCGCTCATATTACCTGCAATAAAAATGGTATTCCTTTTGATCCTGAAACGCCATCTATAACATCGGGAATTCGCTTGGGATCACCTGCTGCCACAACACGTGGTTTTTCAGAAAAAGAGTTTATTCAAGTTGGTCATCTGGTTTCAGAAGTTCTTGATGGTCTTCGGAGCGCAAAAAGTGATGAAGATAATTATGCCGTTGAAATGGCTGTTGAGAAAAAGGTAAAAGATATAACGAGTCAATTTCCTCTTTACTCTTATCTTAGTAATCGTTAAGGACACAAAAGATGCGCTGTCCTTACTGCCAATATGAGGATACACAGGTTAAAGATTCACGTCCAGCAGAAGAGGGGGCAGTGATTCGCCGCCGCCGTGTGTGTTCCGTTTGTGGTGGTCGTTTTACAACTTTTGAACGTGTTCAGTTGCGTGAGCTATTGGTTGCTAAAAAAAGTGGACGATGTGAACCATTCGATCGTGATAAGTTAATGCGATCAGTTGATGTGGCTGTACGTAAGCGCAATATTGATCCTGATCATATTGAACGAGCAATTTCTGGCATTGTGCGCCAGCTTGAAAGTTTGGGAGAACCGGAGATTGCTTCAGAAAAAATTGGACATCTTGTTATGGAAGCATTGAAAAGAATTGATGATATTGCTTATATTCGTTTTGCTTCTGTGTATCGAGATTTTCGTAATGCAAGCGATTTTCACGATGTTATAGATGAATTGTCAAAGGGTATTGCGGATACAGAATCTCGTTTTGATGAATAAAAAATTGCAAGATGAACGGTTTATGGCTGCAGCTATTCGTCTAGCAGAGCGTCATGTCGGTCTTACAGGTGAGAATCCTTCCGTTGGTACGTTAATTGTGCGAAACGATAATAGTGCGGGGGCATTTATTGTTGGCTATGGCATAACAGCTATTCATGGGAGTCCTCACGCCGAAGTGCAAGCTTTACATATGGCTGGTTCTTTGGCTCAAGGAGCGACTGCTTATGTTACTTTAGAACCTTGTGCGCATTATGGAAAAACTTCGCCATGTGTGAATGCACTCATTGATTCAGGTATTTCTCGAGTTGTTGTTGCGTTGACTGATTGTGACAAGCGTGTTGATGGTCATGGTATTGCTCTTTTGCGAGCGGCGGGTATTGAAGTGGTTGAGGGCATTTTAGCTGAAGAGGCTTTTGAATCTTTATGGACGCATTGGTGCATAAGGAAGATACAACGCTGTGCGGTCACTTTTAAAATGGCAATTTCTGCTGATAATGGTGTTGGGAAAAGAGAAAAGGGCAGCGTAAAAATTAGTGGAACACTTTCTCATGCCCATACGCATATTTTACGCGCTCAAAATAATGCTATCCTCGTTGGTATTGGTACTATATTAGCAGATGATCCACAACTTAATTGCCGCTTGCCAGGGATGGAGATGCGCTCACCAATTCGTATTATTTTGGATGCAGATTTATCTATCCCCCTTGATGCAAAAGTTGTCCAAACAGCTATGAAAATTCCTACATGGGTTATTTGTGATGTGGATCTTTCAAAGAAAAGCAAAAAAAATGCATTGGAGCAATATGGTGTGTCTGTTTATTCGGTAGAGATGAACAATGGTTGTGTGGAACCCTTTGCTCTTTTACAGATGCTTTATAAACATGGGATTAATAGTGTTTTATTGGAAGGGGGCGTAAAGACAGGGGAAAAGTTTTTGAATGCTGGTTGTGTTGATCATTTGATATGTTTTCATACCCCCATGGTTTTAGGAAAAAATCGTATTGAAGCCCCTCATTTTGGAAATTATCTCTCGCAGTTTTATGAGATTGAGACAAGAATGTTTGGAAATGACCGTTTTTATAAATGGAGACGTAAGACATTATGTTCACAGGAATTATAACGGATATTGGTTGTATTGAAGATGTTCAACCTTTAAAGCAGGGGATGCGTTTAAAGATTTCTACACGCTATGCTATAGAAAGCTTAGCAATTGGCGCATCAATTGCTTGTTCAGGAATTTGTCTGACAATTGTAGAGCGAGGATTAAAACAAGAAGATTCTAATTGGTTTGTTGTCGAGGCGTGGGAAGAAACATTACGTTTAACGAATCTTGCACAATGGACAAAAGGAACTTTTGTTAATTTGGAACGTTCGCTTCGATTAGGTGATGAAATGGGAGGACATTTGGTTTCTGGTCATATTGATGGTTTGGTTGAAATCATTGATCAAAAAAATGAAGGGGATGCAATTCGTTTTTATTTAAAAGTTGCAAGACAATTTATACCTTTCATTGTCAATAAGGGATCTATTGCACTTAATGGGACATCTTTGACTGTTAATGGTGTTGAGGATTGTGTTTTTGATGTTCTTATTATTCGCCATACACTCGAAATGACAACGTGGGGACAGGCTAGAATTGGAGATCGGGTCAATTTGGAAATTGATCAACTTGCTCGTTATGCTGCGAAACTTTTTGCTTTAAAAAGAGAAGATGAATAAACCAAAACTCTATTGATCGTTTTCAGAATTTTATGCTTTATAACCTTGATTTTTTTGATTCGTTTTTTGTGGAATTCCATTATGATGAAAGAGATACGTAAAAAGCCTCACGTATTGATTGTTGAAGCACGTTTTTATGAGGGGATTTCTGATGCGCTTTTGAGAGGTGCAGTGAATACTTTGCAAAAAGCTGAAGCAAGTTATGATGTTGTAACGGTTCCTGGAGCATTAGAAATACCAAGTGCAATAGCTTTTGCTGAACAAAATAAGATATCTTATGATGGTTATGTTGCTCTTGGTTGTGTTATTCGGGGCGAAACATATCACTTTGAAATTGTTGCTAATGATTCTTGTCGTGCATTGATGGATTTAACTATTCATCAGCACTTGGCTATTGGAAATGGTATTTTGACTGTTGAAAATGAAGAACAAGCATGGGTGCGTGCGAATCTAGATGACAAAAATAAAGGTGGTTTTGCGGCTGAAGCTGCTTTATGTATGATCGCTCTAAAAAAGAGATTTGGAGATAATCGTTAAATATGGCTGATATAAAAAGCAGACATTTTCCGCGTTCAGCCAATAAACGTGGAGCAGCAAGACTCGCTGCAGTTCAAGCCCTCTATCAAATGGATATCGTGGGTTCGGGGGTGATGGAAATAGCAGCTGAGTATGAAGCTTATCGTTTGGGAAAAGATATCGATGGAGACCAGTATCTTGAAGCTGATTTTCAATGGTTTTTGGCTATTATAACGGGTGTTGTAAAAGATCAAAAGCAGCTTGATCCTCTGCTTCATCAACAGCTTTCTGCAGAGTGGTCTCTTTCACGTCTTGATTCTATATTGCGAGCAATTTTACGAGCAGGTTTATGGGAGTTGATCAACCGTAAAGATGTTCCTGTTGCGGTTGTCATGAATGAATATGTTGACATAGCTAAGGCGTTTTTTGAAGGTGATGAGCCAAAACTTGTTAATGCAGTTCTCGACAGTATGGCAAAAAAAGTCCGCCCATAAGAGCTAGAAATCCCCCATTATTAGGTCAGATATTATCAGACCTAATAATATTGAGACGGTATGTAGACTATATGATTTAGTTATGGGGTGGCAAATTCGCAGGGCCTTTTATAATTTGAATTAAAAAAGGATGTTCTTTTGTTACAGTTGGTGTTGTTTGTGCAATAAAATCAAACACTTGACCGTCTTGTAATCCGTAATTAGCAACTTTTGCAACCTGATTATTTTTATTGAAGTAAATGGCTAAAACTTTGCGATCAATAATCTTTGTTTTCATAAACTGCATCCCACGATAGCGTGTCTGTGAGATGTAATAAAAAACTTCATTATCATATTTTGTTTTTAATGAAGGGGTCCCTAAAGTTAAAAGAACTTGCTCTTGACTTGAGCCAACAGAAATAGAATTTAGAGCATTTCTATCAAGAACATAGCCCTCTCTATAAATTTGGCTCGAACCTGAAGAATCGAGAAGACCACATCCAGCAAGCATTCCTATGCTTGTTATTGATAGACCAATCAATAATTTACGTTTGATTAAGGCTATTATGTGAGGCATTTGAAACAATGATATCTCCTTTTTATACTGAGATGTAGGACAAGAAGGCAACCTCAAGTTTTTTCTAATTTTAGCTTAATCTACCGTAGCTTACACTGAGCTTCCCTGTTATAAAGTGAATTATGCCATATAGAATTTCTTTAGAAAAGAAAAAAATGCATGAATACTTGATATAAATAAAAACACAGTGCTTTATGCGTTTTTATCTTTGGGAGTTGTCAATGAATGTTAAAAATATTCCTCAAATGACATTTGCTTTGGCTTATCCAGTATCCGTACGTTCTCTACCTGCTAAAGGTATAAGGGTTCATCTTTGTGCAAACAAAAAAGAATGTATACATTTAGCTCAGAACCATGATTTAATTGAAGTAAAATCTTGTGAGGGAAATTTCCATATTTTCCCGTGGAAAAAACGCGGAGTGCGTGTAAAAGGTCTGTTGCAAGCGCGTATACTACAGTTATGTGTTGTTACATTAGAACCATTAGAAAATATACTTTGTGAAAATATTGAGGTTGTTTTTGTTCCTGAAGATTCAAATTTGATGAAGCCCAAAATATCAGAGGATACAGGAGAATTGTTTTTAGATGTGGAGGGGCTTGATACTCCTGAAGTGTTTTATGATGATAAAATTGATATTGGTGCAATCATGGAAGAGTTTTTTGAGTTGTCTATTAATCATTATCCACGTAAAGAGAGAATAAAGATGGATATGGTTGAAAATTTAGAAGAAGCAGAGCAAAAATTCTCGCCATTTTCTGTTTTGAAAAATTGGAAGTGATTGTAAAAACATAAAATATCTATTGTATGCTAAACGATATTTTCTGCGGAGCGATTTTTGCAAGATTTGCTTTGTGAGTGTTCAGGAGCCAAAAATCATAATATGTGTTTAAAGATGTAAATGAAAAGATGTGGGATATGCAAGCGTGATTAGAATTTCTGTGGATGTCATGGGCGGTGATTACGGTCCAGAAGCAGCTATTGCAGGAGCAGCAATTGTACAAAAATATTTATCAAATATTTATTTTCTGTTTTATGGAATAGAGGAGGACGTTCGTCCAGTTTTAAAAAAATACCCTTGTTTAGATTCTGTATCGCGCTTTTGCCCTACAGAAAGTTATACACGCATGGATGAAAAGCCAAGCCAAGCACTTCGTAATGGACGTGGTAAATCATCAATGTGGTACGCCATTGAAGCGGTAAAAAATGGTGAAGCTGATGCTTGCATTTCTGCTGGTAATACGGGTGCACTCATGGCCATGTCTTATTTTTGTTTGAAAATGCTCGCAGAGGCTGAACGTCCTGGTATTGCGGGTATCTGGCCAACACTTCGCAGTGAGAGTATCGTTTTGGATATTGGGGCAACAATTGGTGCCTCTGCTGGTCAGTTGGTTGATTTGGCGGTTATGGGAGCGGGTATGTTTCGCGCTTTATATCACACTGAAAGACCAAGTGTTGGGCTTTTAAATGTGGGGGTGGAAGAGGTTAAAGGACTTTATCAAATAAAAAAAGCAGGAATGATATTGCGTGAAGTGCAATTAGAAGGATTGGAATATAAAGGATTTGTTGAGGGCAATGACATTGGAAAAGGAACAGTCGATGTTGTTGTAACAGAGGGGTTTTCTGGTAATATTGCTTTAAAAACCGCAGAAGGAACCGCGCGACAGATAGGAGAGATTTTAAACTCCGCACTGCGCAGTTCTTTTTTAACATCTCTTGGCTATTTTTTATCGCGGGGTGCTTTTCGTACGCTGAAACACAAAATGGATCCCGATAGGGTGAATGGAGGAGTGCTTTTGGGGTTGAATGGTGTTGTGATCAAAAGCCATGGGAGTGCTAATGCTAACGGTTTTGCTTCTGCTATCCGCGTTGGTTATGAGATGGTTAATAATGGACTTTTGAAAAAAATAACAGCTGATTTGCGACGGTTTCATGAGAATAAAGAAACACTTTTTGATCAAGAAGGTGAAGAGACAGTGAATGGAGAGTCCTTATGATAAGCTCTTATAATAGAAATGAAAAATTTGAAGAAAAGGTAAGAGCTTAATGATTCGGTCAATTATACGTGGTGTAGGAAGTGCTTTGCCGAAGAAAAGTTTATCAAATGATGAGATTGCAAAGTTTGTTGAAACGTCAGATTCATGGATTGTTCAGCGTACAGGAATACGCCAACGTTATATTGCCAGTGAAAATGAAACAACTGTTTCTTTAGGAGTTGAGGCTGCGCAAGCAGCACTTACAAATGCTGGTTTAACAATAAAAGACATTGATTGTATTATTTTAGCAACGTCCACCCCGAATCGTACTTTTCCTGCTTCTGCTGTTGAAATTCAGCGTGCTTTGGGAATGAGCCATGGATTTGCTTTTGATATTCAAGCTGTTTGCTCTGGTTTTATTTTTGCTTTAACAACAGGAGATTCTTATTTACGGTGTGGAGCGGCTAAAAGAATTTTAGTTATTGGATCCGATACATTTTCTCGAATTTTAGATTGGGAAGATCGTACGACATGTGTTTTGTTTGGTGATGGTGCGGGTGCTGCTATTTTGGAAGCACAGGAAATTGAGGGGGGTATTGCTTTTGAGCGTGGTATATTGTCTGCGAAATTGCGCTCTAATGGTGCTTATATAGATAAGCTATATGTTGATGGTGGACCTTCAACAACACAAACGACAGGCTATTTGCGTATGGAAGGACGAGAAGTTTTTAAATATGCTGTTGGTATGATAACGGATGTGGTTGATGATTGTTTTGCAGCTGCAGGTATGGATTCTTCACAACTAGATTGGTTTGTACCTCATCAGGCTAATAAGCGCATTATTGAAGCATCTGCTAAAAAACTGGGAATTTCACTAGATAAAGTTGTGATTACCGTTGATCAACATGGTAATACGTCTGCGGCATCAGTTCCGTTGGCTTTAACAACAGCTGTTTGCGATGGAAAAATAAAAGAAGGAGATCTTATCATGTTAGAGGCCATGGGAGGTGGATTTACATGGGGAGCAATTCTTATTCGTTGGTAAATTATGGCTACTTGACCATATTTCAAGAAAACGTATAAGTCATTTTGTAATTTTTAATATTTTAATAGGTGGTTATAATGACAAGTAAGACAGTAACGCGTGCAGATTTAGCGAGCGTAGTTTGTAAAAGAGTGGGCTTGTCACATACTGAATCAGCAGCTTTAGTCGAATTGGTTTTGGATGAGATTTGCAACTCACTTGTAAGAGGTGAAGCGGTTAAATTATCCTCTTTTGCAACTTTTCAGGTTCGCAGTAAAAATGAACGTGTTGGACGTAATCCAAAAACAGGTGTTGAAGCACCTATTCCGCCGCGACGTGTTGTAACGTTTAAGGCTGCCAATGTCCTTAAACAGAGAATTTTAGATTCGCATCGTGCAAGACAGAAAAAATGATATCTCATAAATGAATGCCATGGTATGTTTGGTATTTGTTAAAAAAACGATAAAATAAAGGTCTTTGTTTTTTAGAAAAAGACAGTTGTGTAAGTCGTCAATGATGGTCTTATTTTTGACTAATCTTGTTGAGAAATTGAGACGGAATGAGTCATTGTAAAGTAATTTATTTTGTTTTAAATAAGGTGTTGCAAAATGGATAAAAGCTCTGATGCTTTTCGCACAATTAGCGAAGTAGCCGAGTTATTGGAGCTTCCGCAGCATGTGTTAAGATTCTGGGAAACACGTTTTAGGCAGATTAAACCAATGAAACGTGGGGGAGGAAGGCGCTATTATCGTCCGGTCGATGTTGATTTGCTCAATGGTATTAAGCAGTTATTATATGATCAGGGTTATACGATAAAAGGTGTGCAACGCCTTTTGAAAGAAAATGGTGTTGCTTTTGTGACTGCATTGGGTAATGGTGATCTTGATGCTATGAATGTGGTCATAGAGAAGAAACATGCAGGACAAACTTCTGAAAATGCTAGCAATAAGCCTAAAAAATCTTCTTTTGGGCTTTTGAATTTCATGAGGAATGAAGGAGAAACATCTGTTGGTTCTGTGAATCTTTACAAAGATAAAACTGATAAAGCATTGTTGCAAGAAATCCTATTTGAACTCATTGAATGTAAGCGTGTTCTTGATAGAGCTCGATAGCAATAATGTTTTTTGTTTTATATGTGTTGCTTTTTTAGCAAAATATGTGTTTTGAAATTGTTTTACAAATCAATATCTTGCGTCTAGCATAGCAATGTGTTTCGTAGATATTTAGATGTTTTATGGGTGTGCCCAGAGTTTTATACGTTTAACGAGTAGTAATGTATCGTATGTGTATATTTAACGAGTTTTTTATAAGAGTTTTTAATTTGGTAAAATATGAAGAGGGGAAAGAATAGGCGCTGAGTTTTGCCATTTTTCTCTGATTTGACTTTATGAAAGCTAATGCAATATCTCATCAGTGTAGATTGCAGGATGTAGAATGCCATTGATTCACCAATTCATCTGCTTGTTTTAAAGAGATGTTTCTTAAGGCTTCTTAAGCTTATTTCACCATGATTTCTCGTGAATGATATAATGGTAAACCCGTTGAGTACTGTTATTTTTACATTTATGAAGGAGCAAGTCGGCATCAGCATTATAGTTTAGCCTACCCTCAATGATTGCAACAATCCTTAGCACTTTAGGCGGTTCATTGTGGGCATTTTAAAAGTCCTTTCTCAATAATTTTTAACCACACACTCATTCCGCTTGTCTCGTGCCAAAAAATAATTTTGATAGATTCAACATAAACATATCTAAAATGAGACAATCCTATGATATTCGAAACCTTATTTAATATGAATAAAGATATATTATCATTATAAATCAATATCTTGTCTTTTTATAAGAGCTTATCTTACGAATAAGACATATCATTGTTCAGCTAATTTTACATATTTTTTATTAATAAATATAATCTTGTTTTCAGCCTTCTTGCTTGATGTTGCTATAATTATCGTAATGATCTATCCATGATAATAGCACCATCTTTTCATTATAAAGGTAAAAGATTAATGTTATTATTAATATTCAATTGTCTATGATTTTTGCATTAAAAAAGCTCATAGCTTACATTGATTTTTTTCATCAATCTACCTTGTAGAGAGTGATCACGTGATTCTTTCTGGTTATAGGTAATTGTGCATGAAACCAAAACACACTACAATATCAAACCCTCTCATTTTGTACAAAATTTGAAGATTTATAGTAAAAAATTAACGTATTACCACCTTCTGCGATGTTATGCATCTATTACACGTTGCAAATCCGGAGGTGTTGCCTCATTTGAGAGTTGTTTAATCACATCTTCTACAGATAAAAGGGTTTTATTCGTACTTCCTAAACGGCGCATATTTACGCTGTTTGTTTCAGCTTCACGTTTACCACATACCAAAATTACGGGGACTTTTTGTAAAGAATGTTCTCGTATTTTATAGTTAATTTTTTCATTGCGGAGATCTGTTGTTGCGGAAAGTCCAATAGCTCTAAGTTTTGCTGTTATTTTTTGGGCATATTCATTTGCTTCGGACGTAATTGTTGCAACAACAACTTGTTCAGGAGCAAGCCAAAGTGGCATATGTCCAGCAAAATTTTCGATTAATATACCAAGAAAACGCTCCATTGATCCAAAGATAGCACGGTGGATCATAACAGGTTGACGTTTTTCTGAATCTTTATCAATATAGAATGCACCAAAACGTTCGGGGAGATTAAAGTCTATTTGTGTTGTTCCACATTGCCATTCACGACCGATAGCATCCTTTAATGTATATTCAAATTTTGGACCATAAAATGCTCCTTCACCTGGAAGGATGCTTGTTCTGATTTGTCCTGCAAATTTTGTTTCAATCGTTTTAAGGACAGATTCCATGATACTTTCTGCATGATCCCATAATGCATCAGACCCAACTCGTTTTTCTGGACGTGTTGAAAGCTTAAGACTAATTTCTTTAAAACCAAAATCAGCATAAGTTGATAAAATAAGATCATTAATACTGAGACATTCATCGGCTAATTGTTCATCAGTACAAAAAATATGCGCATCATCTTGCGTAAAACCACGCACACGCATAAGACCATGTAAAGAGCCCGAAGGCTCATAACGATGAACAAGTCCAAATTCAGCAAGTCTGATAGGCAAATCACGATAAGATTTTAAACCATGTTTAAAAATTTGCACATGACCAGGGCAATTCATTGGTTTAAGGGCATAAATATTCCCATGATCTGAATCTTCTGCTGCTGGAGTTACTTTGAACATATTCTCCTTATACCAGCCCCAATGGCCAGATATTTCCCAGAGTGACCTATCGAGAACTTGTGGTGCATTAACTTCAGCGTATTGATGATCATCAAGGCGTCTACGCATATAGTTGATCAAATTTTGGAACATTTTCCAACCTTTTTTGTGCCAAAAAATCATTCCTGGCCCTTCTTCTTGAAAATGAAATAAGTCCATTTCACGTCCCAAGCGGCGATGATCACGTTTTTCAGCTTCTTCTAGCATATGGAGGTAGGCTTTTAAGTCATTTTCATTTGCAAATGCTGTTCCATAAATTCTTGTGAGCATTGGATTATTGGCATCGCCACGCCAATAAGCTCCTGCGACTTTCATTAATTTGAAAGCATTCCCAATTTGCCCTGTAGATTGCATGTGCGGTCCGCGGCAAAGATCAAACCATTTTCCTTGATAATAAATTTTTAAATCTTGATTTTCAGGAATGCTATCAATAAGTTCAACTTTATAAAATTCCTTTTTCTCAGAAAAAATTTTTCTCGCTTTTTCACGAGACCAAATTTCTTTTCTGAAAGGTTTATTGCGTTGGATAATTTCACGCATTTTCTTTTCAATGACGGTGAGATCATCTAATGTAAAAGGTTGTTGGCGTGCAAAATCATAATAGAATCCATTCTCAATGACAGGACCTATTGTTACTTGCGTTTCAGGAAAGAGTTCTTGCACTGCTTCAGCAAGGACATGGGCGCAGTCATGCCTTATGAGTTCAAGAGCGCGTGAATCTTCTCGGGTAATAATCTCTACTTGACCAGATTGTTCCAATGGATCCGATAAGTCTCGCGTGATACCATCAAGCCTATAGGCGACAGCTTTTTTTGCGAGTGATTTAGAAATGGATTCTGCTAATTCCAAACCAGTCATTTCGGAGGGGTAATTACGTTTTGAACCATCAGGAAAAGAAAGAGAAACAGAGCAAGACATAAAAACACCCTTTTAATCCAATTCCGCTAACGATTGCGGATGGTTTCGTGAAAATTGAGTAAAAAGCTTATAGACTGATTTTTTATCAATACATACGAAAAAAGAAAAGGATTATTTGTTGTGTTTGTCAGAAATTTTCCAGTAACGCCAAGGTTTATAAAAACAGCAAGAATTTCCAAGAGAAATAGGTACTGGGTCAAAGCCATCTGTTCCAAAGGGCCCACAACGTATGATACGAAAGAGTCCCATCCATGCACCAGCCCAAAGCCCATGGCGTGCAATCGCTTCATATGTATATTCTGAACAAGTCGGGGCATGGCGACATTGATTGCCTATAAGATTTGAAAGTGTTATTTGATAGAAACGTATTAAGAAAATACCCAATAATCGTCCAGGTGTTTTTTGCCAATTGCCTGTGTAATTTCGAGTCAATTTTTTTTGTCGAGATTGTGATTTGAACATTTATTTTTCTTCAATTTTTTGAATGCAGTCTATCGTTGCATCAAAGGGTAGTAGTGTTGCTGCATGGCGCATTTTATAATCTTTAATGGGCTGTAAGCAAGAAAAATCCTTAAATGGAGCTTGAGGAGAAGGACCATTTTGCGTTAGCATTTGATAAATAACTTCACGCAATATTTTAAGATCTTGTGTTGTTTGTCCGATGATATGAGATGCTAAAAGTGAAGCCGATGCTTGCCCTAGCACACATGCGTGTATTTCATGGGCAAAATCCGTAATAATACCATTTTCCACTTTTAAATCTACAGTGATTGTCGAACCACAAAGGTGTGCATGTTTTTTTGATGTTGCATCAGGATTATTAAGACGCCCAATTTTTCCTATATGTGCAGCATATTTAAGTATTTTATCATTATAGATATTATCAATCATGCGCTATTGCCTGAAATTTTGAGAGTCGTGATTGTTTAAACTTTTAATTCGCTTATATAGAGATTATACAAAATGAAATAGGTATGGAGCAAATGCTTTGTATAGAGTAAGCTTGGAGTTTTTGAATGCGTAATGTTGTTAAAGAAGACGCGAAGGATTCTTTTTTATCTGAAGAAAAGCGTCCGAGTATTGAAGAGGTGGAAGAAGCGATTCGTACATTACTCTTATGGATAGGGGAAAATCCAAATAGAGAAGGGCTTTTAGATACTCCAAGACGTATAGCCAAGGCATATCGCGAGCTTTTTAGTGGTTATAGTCAATCGGTTAAAGAAACCTTAGGTACAGTTTTTGAAGAGGTTTCAGGATATAATGAAGCCGTAATCGTAAAAAATATACCTTTTTATTCACACTGTGAGCATCATATGATCCCAATTATTGGGAAAGCACATATAGCATATCTTCCTAATGAAAAAATTGTTGGCCTTTCAAAAATTGTGCGTGTTGTAGATATTTTTTCTCGTCGTTTACAAACACAAGAAGCTATGACAGCGCAAGTGGCTCACGCGTTAAAAACGTATCTGAAGCCTCATGGTGTAGCAGTATTGATTGAGGCGGAGCACATGTGTATGGCTATGAGAGGAATCCAAAAACAGGGCTCTACAACAATTACAAAAAACTTTCATGGTTATTATGAAAAAGATCAAGCTGCACAAGCACACTTTATGATGATGATTCAAAGATCGTAGTAAAGTCGATATTTTTAGTAATCTCTATTAAGTTATAAATCGTTCGGATAAAAATAAATTATGAGAAAGAGAAAATTGGCTTGTACCTTTCTTTATGATTTGTTAGAGGCTAAAAACCAGAATGTTTTTCTTCCCACGTGCGGTCGTGGCGGAATTGGTAGACGCGCAGCGTTGAGGTCGCTGTGGGGCAACCCGTGGAAGTTCGAGTCTTCTCGACCGCACCAGTTAGCGGTGAGTCTCTGTAATGAGATGAAGTTATGTAGAGAGAGGGGATTTATGCGCATTATAGAAAAATTTTTTTTGTATGTTATTTGTTGATGTGTTGCTAATAATGTTTCATTTTTTATTACTTTATCTGTGCATTTGAAATGTTATATTTTTATAGGGTGGGGGTAAAGTTGCAGTGAGAAGTATAATGATTTTGAGATATTTAACACTTCTTATTTGTATTTCTTTATTGTCAGCATGTAGTGATTCACGCGCTGTGCTTTGGCATGGAGTGCATGCAACTCCTTCTATGACTGCAGTAGAAAGAGAAGTTGAAGAGAACCCGGTTTCTCCAAAAGCCATCATTCCAGTGTATGTTGCAACAAGTCGTATGATGCAAAATAATTACGCTCAACCTTATGGTGCAGAGCGATCAAATAAAGTACATTACAATCGCGTTGACGTAGGAATTCCTCAGCAACATACAAAGGGAGTTGTTGAAATAAATGCCTATAAACCTACGCATGATAAGTATTTTGCAGCAGTAGCATTGCAAAAATACGATAATAAAGAACAGTTTAAACAGCAATTAAATGCTGCTTTAGAAAAAAAGCCAAAAGGAAAAAGAGAAATTTTTCTTTTTATCCATGGGTATAATAATAATTTTGCAGATGGTACATTTCGTACAGCACAGTTTACACACGATTATTCTTTAAATGTTGTCGCTGTGCATTATTCTTGGCCTTCTGCCGGATCTGTTCCTCTTTATATTTATGATCGTGACAGTGCTAATTTTGCCCGTGACGGATTGATAGAGCTTTTAACACTTATTAGTGAAACCAATGCTGATCAGATTTCGGTTATTGCGCATTCTATGGGCAATTTTGTTATAATGGAAGCATTTAGAACTTTAGCCTTACAGAAAAAATATAAGCCTATTCGTCGTATTACAAGTTTATTAATGGCGGCACCAGACATTGATGTTGATGTATTTGAGCGCCAACTTAATGATATAAAAAAACTCCCGCAGCCAACAGCTATTTTAGTATCTAGAGCGGATAAAGCTCTCGCGGTTTCAGGACGTCTTACGGGTGGACATCATCGTGTGGGCGATGGCTCAGATATTGAAATGTTGCGTAAAAATGGAATAGCTGTTCTTGATTTCTCTCATGTGGATGGGGGAGCACACAATGTCTTTGCATCTTCACCAACGTTGATGGCTCTTTCTCGAGAAGGTTCTTTGGCTTCCACAATTATGCAAGGTACAGAATTGTCACCTAGTCAAGCTCTTCTTGCTGATGGTAGTAGTGTGTTGGAGAAAACAACACATCTTATCCTTTATACACCTGTACGTTTTCTCTCTCCACGGATTCCACGTTGATAGTGAAAAGAGAGAAGGGGACATGGAATAATGCATTGGAGGTAATATTTTTTAGCACTTTCTTTAGAATGGCTTTGTAAAATGGAAAATAAATAGCGGGATGAATGTAAAAAACAGTCATTAGGTGAGTTTGTGATGATTGCACGGAAACGCTATGTTAATACGCCTACAGTTGTTGATTATTTATCTCATTCCGCAATTAAGTTGTTAGATATTCATGCTATGCTTTTGAAGGTGAGAAAAGGTGATATGGGGGAAAAACCAAATTTATTGCGTCAAATTGATTCTACAAAAAAACAGTTAGATGAGATAAGCCATGCTCTTATTTTAGAATATCGTAAACGCCAAGAAAATGAGCGTTTTTTAAAACAAATTCTGCTATCCATTTCCGATCAACTTTTTGCACTTAACAATGGTTTTAAGGAAACAGGACGTCTTTTTTTTCAAGAAGTTAGAATACTTCAATCTCAGATGCAATGTTTATATGAGGGAAAGGAGAGGCTGCATTTGTTGAATAGCCAAGAATCTTTTTGTTCTCCTTCAAAGATTGATGAAGTCATTAAACAGTTACAAAAAGCACGAGAAAAGCTTATTCTTGAAAGCCCACATCTCTTTGAAAAAAGCACAAAAGCTAAACAATAAAGTTCTTTTAGTTGAGCAGACAGATAATTTGAGTTTTACAGCAAAAAACGCTGTTAAATAGAAGGCTATAATCTTTTAAAAGAAAAAAATTGCTTTAATAAATGAAACGCATGTATTTTATAATCATACTCCTTATCCGATTAAAGCTTTAAAAGACTTTGGTTATATCTTTGGTAAAGTTAAGGCTGATTCATTAGGTGGTTTTATTGAAGAAAATGTTTGTGGTAAGAACTTTACAAAAAACTTTCTGATTCTTAATAATGGCTCACCGGATAATTTTGCCAATGTTACGGAGTTGTTAGTATATTCATTAGAAACTTAAACTCTAACCTATTTTCTTAATAGGAATTAGTTGAATTTAAAGCATTAAAAAAGAAGTTTGATAAAATAATACGTTTTATAAATTCACGTTTAGCTCTACCTTCTCCTGAATTTAAAAAGGATCGGAAAATGAATAAGCTACACGTAATTAAAAAATCATATGGTGCCCCCAGAGATTCAATAATTTTAAATAAAATAAATGAGTTATTGCGATATGGGGGAAATTTATCGTTATTGATTCCATTAATGTTTTTTATAGCACTATCCCTCATTTTTTTGGAGCTTTTTTATCGCTTCTATAGCTAGCCTTTTGCGATCTGCGCTTTTTGTATAAAGAGATGCCATGTTGTCGTCGGTCCATCCAAAAATTGCCTTGAGTTGTGATACTGTTGCACCAGAATTAGCGGCGCGTGTTGCTGCTAATTTTCTTAAGCCATGTGCTGATTTTTTGATTCCCGCCGCATTACACGCTTCACGAAATAAGTTTCCAAAACTTTCTTTTACGAGTTTATTTCCGTTTTTTCCGCAAATGAATGTTTCATTTCCAATAGGACCAATTTTTAGAGTTTCTGCTAATTCAGGCAAAATGGGTAGAAAAACATCTGTTTGGAATTTACTTTTCTCTGTCTTGAGATGAATGATATTATCTTTGACATCTTTCCAACCAATTCGTACCGCATCACCACGACGCAAACCCGTGTAAAGAAGAACATCAATCCAGACGCGTTCATGTGAACCATGTGACCAATGGTGATAATATTTTTCAACATCTTCTTCTGTCCAAACAGCAAATCCATCTTTGTTGTTGAGAGGAGGTCTTTTTATTCCTAAAGCTGGGTTATTCTCCAGAAGTTCTTGATCGATCGCCCAATTAAAAAGTCCATTAAGGGCTTTTAGAAAATTTTGGGCAGCTGTTGGTTTTTCTTTGCGGCGTTCAACACCCGCTGTAATATGTGATTTCTTTATTTCTCTGTATGGAATGTTTCCTATAGCATCACATACCTTCATAAGGATAAGTTCTCTTTGTCTTTTCGTAGCTTTAGCAAGGCTATGCCAATGAACGCTGTTAAAGTATTGTTTAAGCAGCCATGCAAATGAACCTTCAACAAGTTTACCGGTTTTTGATTTAGGAAGTATAA
>NZ_JBHIMX010000119.1:0-846 GCF_042194435.1 Bartonella sp. LB28NMGDW | reverse complement strand
AGCGGTGACAGGAAATATCAACAGGCTTATGAGCTGTTTTATCGTAAATAAATCCATTGAAAGAGGGGAAAAATGAAGAAAATCTTAAAACTATTGAGTTGCATAGCTCTCTTAAATACAGCTGGATGTGTTAACCAACCTCCTCCATCAACTTTAGCATTATGGGAAAAACCAGGTGTCGATAAAGCGATGATCCAACAATCCTTATCAAAATGTGGCTGGAAACCGGTTTATGCTTCTTCTAGTGATATGAATTCGTATGCGAGTGAATTTGCCTCAGTTTATGAGTGCATGAAAAAAGCAGGTTTCCGGTATAAATTGCAAGATTCAAAAGGGCTTTATTTTGTACAACCTCTGAAAAGTGACTCGTTTTTAGCTAATTTGATGCTAGCTGGATATCAGCAATTTATGGACAATGATACCTTTGGTGTGACCAACAAAACGAAACAGGAACGCGCTTTACTAACGCATTTTGAGGATGAAAGAAAACGTCAGCAAAAGCAAAAAGCTTTACAAAAGCGATCACCAAAGCGTCCTCCCCATCGTTAAAAAGGTCGTTGGATAAAATCACGAATGAAGTAGAGGATCAAAGCCGTCTCCTTCTTTATCCACGCAACGGGCACTTTTAATTTGGTGTTTAAGATAGTCGACAATAAGGCAGGTGAGGTTTCATTACGGGGGATGCGTATTTTGAAGCCAAAGTCGTGGGGCAATCCACAGGATACGTTAAGCGGTTTGACCGAGGCTGGCGCATCTGGCAAGTATGACAGTGGGCTTTAAAACTGAGAAAACAGAAGCCTCTGTTCAGACCTCCACAGCGGTGACAGATAGCATAGAAGGCGGACG
>NZ_JBHIMX010000118.1:0-848 GCF_042194435.1 Bartonella sp. LB28NMGDW | reverse complement strand
AACAGCCAAATGATAGGAACCGTGTGCCTATTAATAAAACAATCCCTGCCGAAATTAAGCGAGGAGACAGATGAAAAAGCGATTTATTATAACAGGAATGATTACCATTTGGGGAATGATAAATTTGGCACATGCAGTGAATATTGATGGTATAGATTCACTCGGGAAGACATATTTTACACAACCACCTACTTCACCGAAATCACCTGCTTCACCGAAATCACCTGCTTCACCGAAATCACCTGCTCCACCAGCAGAATATTTGGAGCTTATTAAGCTATTAAGAAAAGGGGAAATTATTGAGCTCTTAAAAAAACAGCTTGAGTTAAAAAAAGAACAACTTTCGCAAACAGAAAAAACCTATCAAGCTATAACAAAGAGTCAGAAAACCGCACCTCAGAAAATAGACTTTTCTAGTTTTTTTCTCAAAGAGCCTGAATCGCTCTATAAGAAAGATAAGCTTTCAAGGGAATCATATCAAAAGGTATTAGAGGAAGAAAACAAAATTTCTGGGACTTTTGATCAAGTAGGTGACTCTATTTTTGCCCGTTTAGAATTTATATCGTCTCTAGATAAAGCTTTAACTTTAAAAACTTTTGAAAACGTAGAAAATCGTTTTCAATACCTTAAAGAGCTATTCGATGAACTTCAAACAAAAGAAAACCTGAAAGACATTGCAGATCTTCAAGCACATATCGATGGTTCGTTAGCAATGATCCAAAATGAATCTATAAAGATGCAAATGGTAGCGCATTTACGTAATGCCGAGCGATCACTTATCAAAAGGAAAAGACGCGAACTTGATATGAAAATTTTTAACCATGAAACAAACGGGATGCCTACCATAC
>NZ_JBHIMX010000117.1:0-857 GCF_042194435.1 Bartonella sp. LB28NMGDW | reverse complement strand
GCACGCTCTACTTTGCCGCCAACTGTATGACTTAGAATAGTTTCAGCGACCTCATAGGGGGCATCGGTTGTTTCAGCAAGCCAATCGCGTAAACTAGAGCGAAAACCATGCGGGCAGGCTTCAAGTTTATTGTCTCTCATATATTGAGCCATACACTTCTCAGCGAGGGGACCGCGACCTTTAGCAGAAAAAAAGAAATCATTACGAGAAAGCAATCGTGCTTGTTTTAAAATGTCTAATGCTTCAGTTGATAAAGGCACGCGAAATTCTTTTGTTGTATCACGCTTTCCTTTCATATTTTCAGCAGGTATGGTCCATATATCCCCATCAATTTGATCTTTATGAATATGACGTAAAGGATTGGTACGAACACCTGTCAGAATAAGCAAACGCAAAGCCAGTTGTGTTATGGTTGATGCTTCACAGAGTGTTTTATAAAAAGCCGGAACCTCTCTCCAATCCATGGCTGGTCTATTAGTGACCTTATGGCGTTGTTTTCCTAAGAGAGCTTTTGCTTTTTCTACAGCTTGTAAATCAACATCTACACCTAATGCAGCCGCATGTTTGAGACAAAGATTAAGACGTATCAATGCTGTTCGAGCAATTACAGCCTTTGTATGCCAAATGGGAGAAAGGGTATTGCGTATCTCTGTTTGCGTAATCTCTGAAACGGGTAAACAGCCTAATTTAGGGAGAATATGAAGGCGTAAAGGTGTAAACCATTTACCATTTTTACCATCACCTTTTAATTCAGCTTTACGAGTTTCAAAAGTATCTAGTGCAATATCTTTTAAGTAATGGAGATTGCTTATTGCCTCACGCTTTTGTTTTTCACGTTCTTTAATAGGGTCACGCCC
>NZ_JBHIMX010000116.1:0-866 GCF_042194435.1 Bartonella sp. LB28NMGDW | reverse complement strand
CGCTTATGAAGTAACAAGCCGGCACCATCATTATATTTGCCAGCTCCCAATGTTGCGACAGCCCTTGCATTAAGACGATTCATAAGAACCATTTTTACTCCTTTCTGCTATAGTTTTTACCCACACATCAACCCCGCTTGTGACGTGCAAGCAAGTGATTTTGATTGATTCAAGATACACAGATTTAAGATGAGAGAATCTTACGTTATTCAGGGTTCTCATTCAATATGAATAACGCTAGATTATGATTATAAATCAATGCCTTGAACACTTGTTGAATGCCGTTGGTTTGAAAGCGAGAGGTATTACAAAGCGCCCGATTTAAGTACTGGAGAACTTCGTGATTATAGCGAGGAAGAATTTAAGCAGCTACAGTGCATGATGCCTAATATTCAAGGGGCGGCTTTTAATAAAAAGGTTGTTAAGCGCGCTTTTTTAGGCAGGAAGGTTTTGCTATGCCCCGATCAACCCATGGTTCCAGCGGGTCAATTGGGTTGGGAGTGTATAACGGGGTATTTTGACAAGATAGAACGGCAATTTTATGGGGTTGTGCGTCCTACAAAAGACCCTCAGCGGTGGGCGAATAAATATTTCAGTCAAGTGATGTATATCCTTAATAGCCAATCCAAAGGGGGGCTTATTGTCGAGGAAGGGGCATTTAAGGACATCAGGCAGGCTATGCAAGATTGGTCGCGGGCTGATGCGTTGCTAGTTGCTGAAGATGGCGCCCTTGCACAAGGAAAGATCCAACCCAAACCCGTAGCAGAATTTCCAACGGGGTTTTTCCAACTGTTTAATGAAGCTAAGGAAGCAATTAATCAGGTGACGGGTTTATCGCCCGAATTCATTGGCACAAGAGAAGTGAC
>NZ_JBHIMX010000115.1:0-878 GCF_042194435.1 Bartonella sp. LB28NMGDW | reverse complement strand
GTTGTTTCAGCGAGCCAATTGCGTAAACTAGAACGAAAACCATGGGGGCAGGCTTCAATTTTATTTTTTCTCATATATGTAGCCATACATTTCTCAGCGAGGGGACCACGACCTCTAGCAGAAAAAAAGAAATCATTACGAGAGAGCAAGCGCGCTTGTTTTAGAATTTCTAATGCTTCTGTTGATAGAGGCACGCGAAATTCTGTTGTAGCATCACGCCTTCCTTTCATATTCTCAGCAGGAATGGTCCATATATCCTCCTCAACTTGATCTTTATGAATATGACGTAAAGGATTGGTACGAACGCCTGTCAGAATAAGCAAACGCAAAGCCAGTTGTGTTATGGTTGATGCTTCACAGAGTGTTTTATAAAAAGCCGGCACCTCTTTCCAATCCATGGCTGGTAAATTTTGGACTTTATGGCGTTGTTTACCTAAGAGCGCGCGTGCTTTTTCTGTTGCTTGTAAATCAACATCCAATCCTAATGCAGCCGCATGTTTAAGACAAAGGTTGAGACGAATAAGAGCTCTATTAGCTGTTCCAGCTTTTGTATGCCAAATAGGGGCAAGCGTATTGCGTATCTCTGTTTGTGTAATCTCAGAAACGGGAAGACAGCCTAGTTTAGGGAGAATATGAAGGCGTAATGGTAAAAACCAATCCCCATCTTTACCATCATTTTTTAATTCAGCTTTACGACTTTCAAAAGCATCTAGTGCAATATCTTTTAAATAATGGAGATTACTTATTGCCTCACGCTTTTGTTTTTCACGTTCTTTAATAGGGTCACGCCCTTCACGAAGAACAGAACGCCACCCAGTTGCCAATTCACGAGCTTGTTTTAAAGAAACATCTCTCAAGGCACCCAAGCCCATTTCACG
>NZ_JBHIMX010000114.1:0-878 GCF_042194435.1 Bartonella sp. LB28NMGDW | reverse complement strand
GTAAAAGCTTCTGAACTGCTATGGCCAGATGCCATCACGGATGAGCAAAAGAAAGCAGCCATTCAGTCTTTAGAAGACAAAAACAACATTCTATTGCGATAGGAGAATGCGCACATGGATATGAACTTTTTTAAACATGATGCTTTCTCAAGCATCACAATGATGAAAGCCATCGAAAACTATGAGTTTCAACCGGGGCTTATTAGTTCTCTTGATCTTTTTGAGGAAGTGGAAACAAGCACCACAGTGGTTGGTATTGAACGGCGTGATAATACATTTTCGCTTATTCAAACCAGTGAACGCGGGGCACCTTTGGCAGAAGGTGATAGAGAGGGTCGTAATCTTCGGTTTTTCAAAACAACACGGATTGCCAAAAGTGATACGGTGAAATCAGAAGAAATCCAAAACCGGCGTGAATTTGGCGCAGAAGATCAGTTAGAGACAGCAATGAAATATATTGCCAAAAAACAAAAGAAACTGATTTCTGAAATTGAATTGACATGGGAGAATATGCAACTCGGCGCCGTTCAAGGGGTGGTTCTTGATGCTGATGGCTCCGTGATTGTCGATTGGTACAAAGAATGGGAAATCACACCACCAAAGCCCATTGACTTTAAACTGAATACAGAAACAACCAATGTTGCTGACCATGTTGACCAAGTCATTATGAGGATGATTGAGGCTTCAAAAGGAGCATTTTCTGATCGTTCACGGATTATTGGGCTTTGTGGAAATGAATTCTTTTCCAAGTTGAAAAACCATAAAACAATTCGTGAAACTTATCTCAACACAGCCTTAGCACAGACACTCAATAGCGCCGGAGGTATTGCAACACCAAGCGCTCTTGGCTCGGGCAGCTTTGGCAGTTTTGACTTTGC
>NZ_JBHIMX010000113.1:0-894 GCF_042194435.1 Bartonella sp. LB28NMGDW | reverse complement strand
TGTAGCTTGCCAGCGGGTTTTGTATATTTTGCCACTAGGTTTTGTACCAATTTATTTTTTTTCAAAGAGTTTTAAAGTGGTTCTCAAAGGATCTTCAAAGACCTTTCAAAGATCATTTAAAGCCTCTTTTTCTTTTCTGCTCAAAATCACAATTTGAGATGATCAATCAAATTGACTGATAATTTTTCTGTATCCTAAGCACATTATTCAGAACATTATCAAAAAGAGAAAAAGCGTTTAAGGAATTCGGTCAACTTGACCAAATTGCTCTTCAGTCTGCAATTGTGCAATGTTTGCACCATTGCTCCTTTGAGGAATTGGGTAAACATTACCCTATTGCTGTACTCATGCAATTGGATCAACTTGATCCTATTTCTCGTTTTAGCAATTGGTGCAAGTTGCACCTATTCCTTACCTCCACACCAAAGTGCGAACTTTTGATTTTGGTCTCAATACTCTTCAACACCGATCAAAGGGTCAAGTCGACCCTTTGATTTTTTGTCACTCAGAGGTTTCCTTTTCTCCTGCCTCTTTTCCCTTGTTTGGTGCCTCAAAGGTAATTTCTGTGGTGTATCCACTTTGTTTTTCATAGCAGTGGGTGACAGTGGAAGCTTTCCATGGCCCATTGATTTGCCCACGAAACCCTTGAAGAAGCAGAGGTTAATCCGCCATGATTTCTGGGCGTCCCTCAAGGGTCAAAGAACCACTGCCCACAGCACGACACAACCTGTCCGACTCGGAAAGCAGCTCGTGCTTCCTCCTCACAAGTGTAACAAGTCCGTAAACGCCGCACGGGACCGCTAACCCCTGTCTGATGCTTAATGTGGCATTGCTGCCCTTTTGAGCGATCAAAATAAGAAGCTTCAATGGTGCCATATTGCGTGCGTGGCTCTA
>NZ_JBHIMX010000112.1:0-900 GCF_042194435.1 Bartonella sp. LB28NMGDW | reverse complement strand
CGCCACAACCTGCTCCACCGCCACAACCTGCTCCACCGCCACAACCTGCTCCACCGCCACAACCTGCTCCACCAGCAGAATATTCGGAAATCCTTCAGCTTTTAAAAAAAGGAGAAATTATTGAGCTCTTAAAAAAACAGCTTGAGTTGAAAAAAAAACAAGTTTCACAAATAGAAAAAGCCTATCAAGCTATAACAAAGAATCAGAAAACTGGATCTAAAACAATTGACTTTTCTAGTTTTTTTCTCAAAGAACCAGAATCGCTCTATAAGCGTGATAAGCTTTCAAGGGAATCATATCAAAAGGTATTAGAGGAAGAAAACAAAATTTCTGGGACTTTTGATCAAATGGGCAAAGCTATTTCGGAGCGTTTACAATTTGCATCGATACAAGATAAAGCTGTAAGTTTAGAAACTTTTGAAAACGTAGAAAATCGTTTTAAATACCTCCAACATCTATTAGATGAAATTCAAAAAAAAGAAAACCTGAAAGATACTGCAGATCTTCAAGCACATATCGATGGTTCGTTAACCATGATCCAAAATGAATTTATAAAGATGGAAATGGTAGCGCATTTACGTAATGCTGAGCAATCACTTATCAAAAGGAAAAGACGCGAACTTGATATGAAAATTTTTAACCATGAAACAAACGGGATGCCTACCATACGATAAAAACAAAAGCCACTGTAGAAAGTTCAGTACTATCCGAACAATTCAAAGAGGCACAAAGATTTTATCAAAGCCAAGATATCGTAATGCAAATACTTGGGTAATGTATAAATGAAAATGACACGTTTAGCATATATCTATGTTTCAAGGTGATAAAAAGTTGAAAATTCATTAAAGAGGAATTCCATGGACTTTACAGTGTTCACGCAACTTTTCACTAAAATTGATC
>NZ_JBHIMX010000111.1:0-925 GCF_042194435.1 Bartonella sp. LB28NMGDW | reverse complement strand
CCGCAGCTCTTGCTAATTTTCGACAATGGGGGGTGTTGCTCTTGATCGCATAAAGATTTTAAAAGATAAGCCACTGCTCCTCTTGAAGGAACACCATATTTTTCCCAACGCCATACTGTTGATTTGTTAACGCCTAATAACGCTGCCATTTCGTCCAGCGTAAGATTAAGGCGTTTGCGTATTTTTTTTGCTTCTATCTTATTCATAAAATTAAGTGTGCAATGTGCACAGAAAAAAGTCAAGTCGAAAAGCACACATAATATGTGCATTATGAATGGAAAGGAGTTGTCAGAATGCAAGAACAAAAACCCGACCAAGCTATACGCTTAACAGAAGCAAGAATTGCCAAAGGATTTAAATCTGCCCGAGCCGCAGCTCAATATTACGGCTGGCCATATTACACTTATATACAACATGAACAAGGAGTTCGCGGCATCAATAAAGCCGCAAGTCGATACGCAAAAGCTTTTAACGTAAGTACAGGTTGGTTATTGACTGGTGAAGGACAGGGGATAAAAACAAAATCTACAACTGCTCTTTCAGACCGCGAACTTCAAGAAGAAGTTTTTAACGCTCTAAAAAATATATCTCCTGAAAAAAAGCAGTGGCTTCTTCGCATTTTAGATACTCTAAAAGACGAAGAATAATAATTAACCTTCTTTTTTTATCTATACTAAGCTTATTCACTGCCTCCATTATAAGGTTATCAATATCATCCATTTTATATATCCCAAAATAATATAATACTCACTAAATATGTTCATGTTGCACATTTTATTGTTGACATATGTGCAATATGCGCATACATATGTTCCATATCTTAGAAAATAACTTTTGCCAATAGGCTCTATGGAGGCATTTGTGAAGAAACCAGTGTTTATAAATTCTGATGAAATTCTCTTAGTGATGTGCGAAAATGAAGAGC
>NZ_JBHIMX010000110.1:0-941 GCF_042194435.1 Bartonella sp. LB28NMGDW | reverse complement strand
ATAAAAAGTTGAAAATTCATTAAAGAGGAATTCCATGGACTTTACAGTGTTCACGCAACTTTTCACTAAAATTGATCAGATAACAAATACATATGTCACGGATCTTTCCTCAAAAACAATAGCTACAATTACACCCTTTGTTTCAATCGGTATCACAATCGCTTTCATCATCTATGGTTGGCTCATCATTCGTGGCGCTATAGATATGCCTCTCTCCGGATTTGTAAATCGTTTCCTACGGATAAGTATTATTACTTCAATAGCTCTTACCACAGGACTTTATCAAAATGAAATTGCGAGTTTAATAACACAAATGCCCTATGAGTTATCAAAAGCGCTCATAACAAATCCACTCGATAATACACAATTAATGAATTTACTGGATAAAGCAGCAACCAAAGGATTTCAATATGCAGGACGTCTTTTCCAAGAAACTGTCTTCTTCGAAGGCAATGGTCTGCTTTACAGTCTCTTAGGCATCATCATCTTGCTGGCAACAAGCCTCGTCGTAGCAATCGGTGGTGGTCTCGTGCTCCTGACAAAACTCGCTATTACACTTCTCGTAGGATGGGGACCTCTCTTCATCGTTGCTTTGCTCTGGCAACCAACTCATCGCCTTTTCGAGCAATGGATAATCCAAGTCGTCAATTATATAATCCTCTTTCTACTCTTAGCGACTGTATTTAATCTGATGATGAATATCTTTGCAAACTATTTGAGCGATATGAAACTCGATTACGACCAGAATATAAGCTTCATGTTTGGGGGAGCTATCGTCTTGTCTATTATATCCATCATGCTGTTACTCAAACTATCAAGCGTTGCCAATTCTCTCGCAAAAGGAATTACATTTGGACATCTATGGAGACATAGAAACTAGATGAGATAAAAAGCAATGGTTCCCGTAACAGACGCCCTTAATATCCATATGACAAAATAAC
>NZ_JBHIMX010000011.1:0-50670 GCF_042194435.1 Bartonella sp. LB28NMGDW | reverse complement strand
AGATTTTGGCAAAAGCTGCTTAAACCTATGGGGGTGCTCTCTCCTTCTCCTCTTGCTTAAGCACCCCCACCCATTTACTAAGGAAATTAAACGTGTGTAACACCAAACATATTATCATACAGCCTGCTAAAGTTGAGGAATTTTGTTTTTTTACCATTGGCTATGAAGGTAAGTCCCTTGAGAATTATCTTAAGAGTCTCATAGAAAACAATATCAAAACTTTATGTGATGTTCGTAAAAATCCAATAAGTAGAAAACACGGATTTTCGAAAAGACAATTAGAGAAAGCTGTAAGCAATATTGATATTGAATATATGCATATGCCTGAACTTGGAATTGCTTCTGAAAAACGAAGAAATCTGAAAACACAAAAAGATTATGACCGCCTTTTTGAAGATTATCAAAATACAACTCTCAAGAATAATTCTTGTGCAATAAATAAATTATATCAAATTTTTTTAAATAAAAAGCGTGTTGCAATCACCTGTTTTGAAGCCAATGTATGCATGTGCCATAGAGGACAACTCGCATTAGCTCTTACTCAATTGCCTGATTGGAAATATGAAATTGAACACATCTAAAAAATAAACTTGCAGATTTTTAAAAGTTGGAGTGCTTCACATGCCTTCCAGCCCCCCACCCATTTAATTAACATAAAAAAGAGAAAGGTAATGAGATGATATTTGATGATGGAGATAGATATGTAACGACACGTGAGTGTGCACAGCTTTTTAGTGTATCCACAACAACGATTCGCAATTGGGTGCTTCAGGGGTTGTTTCCGGAGCCATATAAGCTAGGGAGAGCAGTGAGATGGAGAAAAAAAGAGATCTTAGCCTTCACTCCAAAGAAAAATAAGGAGCAAATAAGAACAAATTAGGTAAAATTATATAAACTGTAGAAGGTGGTCTAAAAGGTGGTCTGAAAATGGCTATTTAAAGAAAAAATCTATATATTTCAATATGTTGAAGATGTAAAATGGTGCCCCCAGAGAGACTCGAACTCCCGACCCCCTGATTACAAATCAGGTGCTCTACCAACTGAGCTATAAGGGCGTAACCACGTAGGAGTTAGCACAAACTCACAAAAAGGAAAACAGAAAATTATCAAATTTTGTACATATTAAAAGAAAACTATATAACAAATAAAAAAATAACCAACTTATTTCCTATTTTACCACTCTTTACAGCAAGGTTGGAATTATCCTTATGTTGATATCTTATAGAATCTTTTATAGGAATTCACCATTTTGCTATTGAATTATGAATCTGAAGACTTTGATTGATGAGAAAGGTATTTTTCTAGCCAGTGAATATTATAATTACCATCAGCAACATCTTGATTATTAATAAGATCGCGAAAAAGAGGTAGTGTAGTTTTTATTCCATCCACGACAAATTCATCTAAAGCACGCCGTAAACGCATCATACATTCTAAACGGGTACGCCCATGAACAATCAGCTTTCCAATCATGCTATCATAATAAGGAGGGATACGGTAACCTGAATAAGCACCTGAATCAACACGAATCCCTAAACCTCCAGGTGTATGAAAATGTGTAATGGTTCCAGGTGATGGCGTAAAGTTAATAGGATCTTCTGCATTAATACGGCATTCAATGGCATGACCAGAAAAACAGACATCATCTTGTGTCACTGAAAGCTTGCAGCCTGATGCAATATGGATTTGTTCATGGACTAAATCTATACCTGTAATTGCTTCAGTTACAGGATGTTCGACTTGTAAACGCGTATTCATTTCGATAAAATAAAATTCGCCATTTTCATAAAGAAATTCAATAGTACCAGCTCCACGATATCCAAGTTGGGCACAGGCATTTGCAACAATACTACCAATTTTTTTTCGTTCAGTTTCACTAAGTGCAGGTGATGTAGCTTCTTCCCATACTTTTTGATGCCGTCGTTGCAGTGAACAATCGCGTTCTCCTAAATGAATAGCATTTCCCGCACCATCACCTATGACTTGAATTTCGATATGACGGGGTTTTTCTAAATATTTCTCTATGTAAACAGCGTCATCACCAAAAGCAGCTTTCGCTTCTGAACGCGTTGTTTTGAGAGCTATAGAAAATTCTTGTTCAGAATGAACGACTTTCATACCACGTCCGCCACCACCGGCAGAAGCTTTGATAATAACGGGATAACCAATTTCACGAGCGGTGCGTAAAGCATCAGATTCTTCAGTGACTGCTCCATCTGAACCGGGAACTACAGGAATACCAAGTTTTTTGGCGGTTTTCTTTGCTTCGATTTTATCGCCCATGATTCGGATATGAGTAGCTGTTGGACCGATGAATGTAATATCATGGGCTTCTAGAACATCTGCAAATTTTGCATTTTCAGAAAGAAAGCCATAACCTGGATGAACAGCATCAGCTCCTGTAATTTCACAAGCAGCAATAATTTGCTGAATACTCAAATAAGAATCGCGAGCGGGAGGAGGGCCAATACAAACACTTTCGTCAGCAAGACGAACATGCATTGCATCTGCATCAGCGGTAGAGTGAACAGCCACGGTTTTTATGCCAAGTTCTTTACATGCACGTAAAACGCGAAGAGCAATTTCTCCCCGATTAGCAATGAGGATTTTTCGAATCATGGTTGCCCCTCGCTTTATTCAACAATAATAAGTGGTTCACCAAATTCAACAGGTTGGCCATCTTTGACAAGAACAGTGGTTACCGTGCCTGAGCGTGGTGATGAAATTTGATTCATTGTTTTCATGGCTTCAATAATAAGTAATGTCTCTCCTTCAGAAACATTTTGTCCTACTTCTACAAAAGGTTGTGCACCTGGTGAAGGTGCAAGATAAGCTGTTCCAACCATCGGAGAGGTTATTGTGTTTTTTGATTTATCTTCTTGGATAGATTGTATAGGAGATTCAGTTGTTGGGACTGGAGAAGATGTTACAGAAAAAGTAGGAGTAGAAACAGGAGCATAGATTGCTTGCTCAGAAGAAGTTAAGGTATTTTGGCGTGAGACACAAATACGAAGCTCCCCTTGTTCAACTTCAATGTTCGTTAAATTGGTATCATTCAAAATTTCAGCAAGATCACGAATAATTTTCGTATCAATTGCGGTTTTTGCCGAATCCATTTTTTTTGTTGCCATTTTATTTCTAACTCCTTGATCAATGAAGATCGTCATTATCTCATTTTATGACCGAATATCTCTAGATTAGGGATGACATCTTTTGAGGCTTTAAAGATTTTTATTTCCTTTAAATCATTATACTTTGCAATTTAAAACTCGTATCTGCTTTACGCAAAATTGCACTTATAAGCCTGTTATCAAAAAAGAGAAAGCATAAAATTACCTCACTTACAGTATTCTTCCTAAAACTAATTAGGTATTCACCGTGTATTGTCTATCGCTTGTTTTAGAGTATCTTGTCTGGCTGCGCCAATGAATATTTTATTACCAATGATGTAAGAAGGTGTTCCCGTAATATGAAGTTTAGAGGCAATTTGGATATTTTCTTTAAAAGCGTTTTGTAGAGTGGGATCTTTTATTGCATTATGTAGTTTTTTTTCATCTGCTCCTAATGAAACAGCTACTTTAATAGCTTTAGCTTCATTTGCGCGACCCTGATACATTAAAAGCGTTTTGTGAAACTGAGGATATTTCTCTGGAAATTGTTTTCGAAATGCGTAGGCAACAGTATGGGCTGCCATAGAATCAGAGCTTAAAATTGGTAAATCCTTAATGATAACCTTTAAATCTGGATATTCTTTTATCAAGTCTTCTATATGTGAATAGGAACTTTTACAATACCCGCAGTTGTAATCAAAAAAATTGACAAGCACTTTTTTACCATTTGGGTTTCCCAAAATGGCGTCATGAGGAGAATGAAAAATTTCTTTTTCTAATAAATGGATGACAGAAGTTTGTATTTTGTTTTCGTATTCATTCTGTTTTTCTAGCTTATTTTGAAGAATAAGCTGCATTTCAATCAGAATTTCTGGATGAGTAAGAAGGTACTCTCTGACAATTTGTTGAATATGATGAGAATCAGTATGTGGTATCATTTTTTCTTTAAGCTTAGATAAAAAGCTAGAATCTTCCAAAAGTTGTGTTTTAAGCTTTTCTAAGCTTAAATGATTTTCTGTTTTTGAGTGTGATGTTGCGTTTGATAAAGAAGGTGAAAAGATTAAAATACTCGACATAACTGGGACTAAAATTTTTGAAAGAGGTGTTATTTTCGAATTTTGAGAGTGATGAGTCATCTGTGTACCTTCACATTTCCTAGTGTGTCATTGAGTGAACTATATGAAAAGCGTTATCTATGTGCAATAAAGCATTTAGCTATAGTGTGTATTTAAGAGTGAGAAAAAACATCAATTTTTCTCTAAAAAGACTTCATATGATGAACCTTGGCTTGGCAAGGATATTTTTTGTAAAAGATAAAAAAATTCTCTTTAATTTGTCAAATGTTGTTTTGATGTATAAGGGTATCAAAAGCTTTTTGTGCGTGTTTATTTTAGGAAAAAGTACGTTGATAATACAATGAAGAACCCTTGTATTATTTTTTCCTATTGCTTTATTGAGTACTGAGAAACAAACTTAAATAATGAAAAGTGAAATTATGAAAACCACAACACATTATGAACTGTTTATCATTGGGGGAGGGATAAACGGGTGTGGATTGGCAAGGGATGCAGCAGGACGCGGATTTAAAGTGGGATTGGCTGAAATGAACGATCTTGCATCTGGGACCTCAAGTGCGTCAACAAAGCTTATTCATGGCGGGCTTCGTTATCTTGAACATTATGAGTTCAAGCTTGTTCGTGAAGCATTGAAAGAACGCGAGATCATTTTACGTATGGCTCCACATATTGTGCGTCCTTTGCGTTTTCTTCTTCCTTATCATAAAGAATTGCGCCCTGCTTGGATGTTGCGTTTTGGACTTTTTATTTATGATTATTTAGGGAATTGGAATCAGAAATTATGGCGCAGTAAAACAATTAATTTTTCAAAAAAATTTCGCTCTACACTGAAGAAAGAATATCAGAGAGGTTTTGAATATTCTGATGCAAGAGTAGATGATGCGCGTTTAGTTATTGGCAATGCTCGTGATGCAGAAAAATGGGGCGCTGATATAAAAGTACGAACAGAAGTTCTCTCTTTAAAAAAAGAAGACAATAAATGGCGTATCGTTCTTCAAGACAAGTTAAGTAGCAAAAAATATAGTGTCACAGCTTCTTATGTCGCGAATATGACAGGACCTTGGATTGATCATGTTTTGGCAAGCATATTAGACTATAACGAACATCCACCAGTACGACTTGTTAGAGGTTCTCATATTTTGGTTCCCAAGCTTTATACTCATGATCGTGCTTATATTTTTCAAAATGGTGATGGGCGTATTATATTTGCTATTCCCTATCAAGAAGAATTTACCTTGCTTGGAACAACAGATTGTAATTATCAAGGAGATCCGGCTGACGTTCATATTACTGATACAGAAATTGATTACATTTGTGCAGCAGCCAGTGAATATTTCATACAACCAGTGTTGCCTGAAACAATAGTCTGGTCTTACTCTGGAGTTCGTCCACTCTATGATGATGGAGCTTCAAAAGCACAAGAAATTACGCGCGATTATGTTTTAAAAGAAATGGGAACAGGAACAACACCAAAGATTCTTAATCTTTATGGTGGAAAGATTACAACTTATCGTAAGTTGGCTGAAGATGCGATGAAATTTGTTGAAAAAGCGCTTGGTAAAAAGGGAGCATCATGGACGGCTAAGACAGTACTTCCAGGGGGCGATTTTCCCTATAATCAATTAGATATAATCGAAAATAAGATTGCTCTTTTGATGCCAGATTTAGATGCTTTTACACATCGCAGACTTGCACGCTCCTATGGTACGGAAGCATTAGTGATATTTGCACATGGTAAGGAAAATAGAGGAAAAAATTTTGGACATGGGCTTTATGAAGTAGAAGTAAAATGGTTGATGGAAAAAGAATGGGCTAAAGTATGTGAAGATGTGTTATGGCGTCGTTCAAAACTTGGTCTCCTATTTAATGAGCAAGAGGTTGATACTCTTTCTTCCTATATGCAAAGCCAACAAGAGACTGAATAACCTTTATGATCATTTCATTTTACAGATTTTATCTGCAATATTGTAAAATATTTTCTTCAAGAAATACTGGTGTCAGTCATACATTTTAAAAAGACAATGATTGTCTATACCCTAATTTTAGTTTTTTTTGCAAGAATCATAAAATGGCAAATTAGATAGAATATTTAGGATAAAATTTATCTATCTTATAAAGTGAAATCCAAGAATGTTACCAAGAATTACTCATTGAGAAAAAATGATTTATAATTATATGCGTGTAAAATAAGGATTTTTGTTCTTTCTTGAGGAGAAGATAAAAGCATCTTCTGTAGCGTTTATTTGCACAATAATTTAAAAAAATCTAAAGAAAATTAAATCTATTATGAAAAATTGTACAATGTTTTAGTTTATCGTTTATTATCTTAAACGCTGTGCTAAATCATGTAAGGATAGAGGCTTGATGAGCGTAAGAAGAACTTGTAAATGAGTTTTTTATATTATAGTGAAAATTTTTTTCATGTTTATATACCTAAACAGTAATCTGTGAGAAATGCCATATTGTGTTTTATCATGATTGATTGTAGTAAACCTTTATAACAATTGAAGATAATGGGCTGTTATTATACTCATGATAGTATAAGAGAATAAAATTTTCCGTAAACTAAAATTAAGTATTTTTCTATGTATAAAGAGAGAGCTATAGGGATATGAGAGTAATACCCTCATGACATTTTACAACCTTCCATCGCCTGTAAAATTTGCAGTAGCACCAATGTTGGACTGGACAGACCGACATTGCAGGTTTTTTTATCGTCTTTTAACGAAAAAAGCACTCCTTTATACGGAAATGGTGGTAGCAGATGCTGTCATTCATGGTGTTCGCGAACAATTGTTGGCTTTTAGCGATAAAGAATGTCCAGTTGCATTACAATTAGGGGGGGCGGATCCGAAAAAGTTAGCAGAAGCTGCAAGAATTGCTGAAGATTTTGGCTACAACGAAATAAATCTCAATGTCGGTTGTCCATCAAATCGTGTTCAAGCAGGTGTCTTTGGGGCTTGTTTGATGCTACATCCAGACATTGTGGCAAATGCCGTGGAAGCGATGAAACGAGAAGTTACTATACCAGTAACTGTCAAATGTCGGATTGGAGTGGACGAACAAGATGAAGAGTTGGCGTTAGATCTTTTGGCTAATCAGGTTTGGAATGCTGGATGTGATGCGCTCTGGATACATGCACGCAAGGCATGGCTGCAAGGATTGAGTCCGAAAGAAAATCGCAATATTCCGCCCCTTAATTATGAAAGGGTTTATAGATTAAAACGTAAATATCCTCATAAATTCATTGGAATAAATGGTGGAATTAAATCGATTGATGAGATCAAAGAACACTTAACTTTCTGTGATGCTGTCATGCTTGGTCGCCAAGTTTATCATGATCCAGATTTGTTAAAACATATTGATTTTGAACTCTATGATGAGGCGCAAAATAATCTGAGTGAGAGTGATCTTATTGAGGTTATGTGTGATTATGCTGCTCGACATATTGCATCGGGGGGGCGGCTTTCTCATGTGACTCGTCACATGATTGGTTTATTTCATGGGCGGGGTGGGGCACGTCGATGGAGGCAAATATTATCAAATGATGCGACAAAACCAAATGCAGGTATATGTATTTTAAAAGAAGCTTTTTGTGCTCTCATTTAATAACAGCCTGACAATTAACATATGTTAAAGTTGAGATCCTTTGTGTTTTGATTTCTTTATGATCATTTTGATCCTTTTGATTTTATAAGTTTTTGAAAGTTTGCAACTTTTGTTATAGAAGGAATGTTAGAATTTATATATTAAACAACATGTTAATTGCTCCTATTTAATAGAGAAATAGATTAAGAGCATACTCTAAAAATAGTAATAACATATTGATAATATTTTAAATCTTTCATGTTTGCTATTTGATTAGAAAATAGAATATAGAAATCATTGCTTTCATAATATTTAATGTTTTTAAAGCACTGTTTAAAAAAACAATAAATTATTCATATCCTGTATATATGACGTGATTTTCATAAACATTGTAGATTTTAAAAGGTATCCTTATGACCGCTAGTCCATTTGATGATTTTCGTGCTTTGCTTACAAATTTACCTGTTGCTGATGAGTTTTCTATAATTTTGGCAAAAAAACGGCAAAAAAACTTAATAAAAGAGCAAGGAACATTGGGAAAACTAGGGGATATTGCTGTTTGGTATGCGGGATGGAGGGGGACAGAAAAACCTATCGTAACGCGACCTTTGGTTGCTATTTTTTCTGGAAACCATGGTATAGTAGAAGAAAATGTTACACCATTTCCACAATCTATGACACAAAAGATGGTGCAGAATTTTGCATCTGGTGGGGCTGCTATCAATCAAATTTGTATTGCTTATGATCTTGGATTAAAAATATTTGATTTAGCATTGGAATATCCAACAATGAATATTACGAAGGATGCCGCAATGGATGAGCGGAGTGCGGCTGCTACAATGGCATTTGGAATGGAATCCATTGCGGGTGGAACAGATCTTTTATGTATTGGAGAAATGGGAATTGGAAACACCACAATAGCTTCAGCTTTATGCTTAGCATTGTTTGGAGGAGAAGTGGAAGAATGGACAGGAAATGGTATGGAATCAGAAGATGATTTTTTTCAGCGTAAAATTGCAGCGGTTAAAACAGCCATTTCTTTACATAAGGATTATTTTAATGATCCTTTTGAGATAATGCGTCGCTTAGGAGGACGTGAAATTGCTGCTATGGTTGGTGCTATTTTAGCAGCAAGAATAGAAAAAATACCCGTTATTTTAGACGGTTTTGTGGCAACAGCAGCAGCAGCGGTCCTTTATAAAATGCATCCAAAAGCTCTTGATCATACCCTTGTTGGACATGTTTCTTCTGAGACAGCTCATCGTAAACTTTTAAACAAAATTGGCAAAGAACCACTTCTGGATTTTGGGATGAGTCTTGGTGAAGGGACAGGAGCAGCTATAGCAGCTGGTATTGTCAAAGCTGCTGTTTTAACACATGCACAAATGGTGGTTTTTTAACACGAAAGTTTGAATGCCTAAAAGATAATGAGACGATATAAAAAACTCTTAAGGATTTTGTTCATGCGTTTTGTCGTGTAATTTAATATAATTAAGTGGAAGTTCCGTTGTATATTTAATCTGTTCCATTGCGAAAGAAGATGAGACATCACGGATGTCAATTTTAGAAATTAATTTTTTATAAAAAAGATCATAAGCTTCAATGTTGGGCACAACAACACGCAACAAATAGTCAATATCTCCACTCATTCGATAAAATTCAATGACTTCACGGAATTCTTGTACAATTTTTGAAAAACGCTTAAACCATTCATGACTATGTGTGTTTGTGCGAATAGACACAAAAACAGTGACGTGCGCATTTACTTTTTCTGGAGAAAGAACGGCAACACGACGCTGAATGACGCCATCTTCTTCAAGCTTTTGAATTCTACGCCAACAAGGAGTGGTCGAAAGTCCCACTTTTTTAGCAATATCAGCAACAGAAAGTGTCGCATTTTCTTGCAAAAGATGTAAAATTTTTCGGTCAAGACGATCCATATTTTTTCTCAATATTTTAATTTATAAAAATTTACGCACTAAACGACGCAGATATACAATAAGCTCATCGTTAAACCATGGATTTTTCTGTAACCAAAAAGTATTTCGCCATGATGGATGAGGCAAAGGCATAACATTATAGCCTTGAGGTTGGGGAATGGAAAGAATATTTCTCCAATCACTAACGGTTGCTGAAACAGTTTTATGTTTTAATTCCGTAATATGCCATTTTTGCGCATAACTGCCAATAGCAAGAACAAGCTTTATTTGAGGCATCGCTTGAAATGTCTTTTCATGCCATATTTCTCGACATTCACGTCTCGGTGGTAAATCAGCTTTATTTTTGTCATAACCTGGAAAACAAAATCCCATAGGAACAATAGCAAAAAGAGATCTGTTATAAAATTCTTCTTTCGTTACCCCCAGCCAATCACGCAGCCTTTCGCCAGAGCGATCATTAAAAGGGATAGAAGTTTCATGGACACGCAATCCCGGTGCTTGTCCTGCAATTGCAATCGAAGCCGTATTGGATAAATAAACGATGGGATTTGGTTCGTGAGGAAGAGGAGGAAAATAATGTGGTTGTTGGATACAAACACGACAGGAATAGATTTTTTTTTCAAGTTTAATAATTTTATCACATCGTTTCATTGGTCAATGAAATTAAAAAATATTTTTCTTATTCTGTGCGAGGATTTGCTTTGCGCCATTCTCGCGGTCGTTGAAAACTTGATGCCCATATTCCTTTCTTTTTCCTTCTAGCTTCTTGTTCTTCTTTGGGATATTCATAATAACTTACAGCCCAACCATTATGTACAAGCGTCGCGTTGATATTGCTAACTTGTTTTGTTTTACATGTTGCAAGGATACGACGGTATTGGTCTGTTTTATGCCAGAGACATGTAACAGTTTGATTTTCTATTAGTTTTTCTAAATATTTTTTTGCCTCAAGCCCACAAGGGTAGCGTTTCTCCTTTTTTCCACAAAATTGGTGGAGTTCAGGAGCATCAATTCCAGCAAGTCGAATCCTAATTGAAGAAATCATGATAGAATCACCATCAATGATTAGTGCATTTCCTTTAACAGAGTTTTGAGAAAAAATTTTTTCTTTTTGAGGCAACTGCTGGTTCTGCTTAAAATAAATTGACATAACGATAAGAAAGCTAGCAGCGACAAAAATACTGAAACCGGTAATTTTTTTAAAACTTCTTAGATTAAAATGAGAATTTTTTTTCATGAAACCAAGAAACTGCTAACATTATTATAACGCACTCTATTTTAGTATTGCTTATAATTCGTCCAAAATTCCATTTATATGACGAAACAATGTCTCGTTTTAATGAAAAAATCTCGTTAGATAGCACAATAATCAATACTCATGTAGAATATATGTAAGCAACTTAAATAATAAATCAACTTATCCAAATTCGTACAAAACATACAAATTTTAAAGTAAACTTTTTAAACTTAAGGGAACAAAAAACACCCCTCAAAAAATAATTTTGAAGAGCAATATCCCCACATTCTTTTTGGAGTATAAAATCTATCAATTCAATGATAAGTCTATTTATTTAATTTTTGTTTCTTTAAATTCAACGTGCTTTTTTACAACTGGATCATATTTACGCTTGCTCATTTTATCTGTCATTGTACGGCTGTTTTTCTTTGTTACATAGAAAAAACCGGTATCTGCAGTTGATAAAAGCTTGATCTTAATGGTTGCTGCTTTAGCCATAATGTAAGAACCCTATTTATACTGAAAAAATATTATCTTGCTATCAAAACCTATTTTTGATGTCATCAGATTTTCCAGCAACACTACGGATGTTCTCAAAAAAGTCAAGAGCTGATTAATTTTCTTATAAGTTGGACAAACACCAAAGTGACATATAAACTAAAAAAAACAGCTATAGCTATTGAAAAACCGAAAGGATTAAAGATATCCATGGATTTTCCGATAACGGTCGGCCCGATAAGCATACCAATTCCATAGCAAAAAATAAAAGCAGAATTAGCAGCAGCAAGTTCTTGTCCCTTGAGACGTGCCCCTAGATGTGCAAGACCGATTGTATAAAGGCTCGCTGATACACCACCAAGAAGGAACAGATCAAGCATTAGAATCCATGGATATTGAATGATCCATGGTACCATGAAAGTTCCCACAAAACCTAAGATAGCGCAACTTATCAGCGGATAGCGTCGATCTTTGGCATAATCGCTTATAATGCTAATAGGAATTAAGAGGAAAACATTTCCGAGCGCAAGGGCTGCCATAAAGTGTGCTGCTTCATTCTCATTATAACCAATGGATAAACTAAAGGGTGTAATAAGAGTTAATGCGCCCATTTGAATAGCACCGTAAACAAGTACTGCCATCATAGCGCTTGGAACGTGAAAAAGATAACGAAAAAATGGTGTATATTGGCTTTTTTGAAATTCTGGACTTAATTTCCAAGCGGCAAGAATTGGGATAGCAGCTAATATAATAAGACTATAACCAACAGCAAAAGGAATAAATCCTTGTGTTCCCACTTTTGCTAATAGCGTTGGACCTATCGCAAACCCTAATCCTAGGACAATAGCATAAATGGAAAGAACCAAACCACGTCTTTTAGGGGGAGCATAACTGTTGATCCAAAACTCTGACAGGATAAACATAACCGTCATAGTAAAATGTAATATAAACCTTAAAATGAACCAAACCCATATGGATTCGAAAAAATAGAATCCTAAAAAACTTAACGATCCTATGGCCATCATAAATAATATCGTTTTAGAAATGCCTAAGCATAGGGCGATTCGAGAAGTAAAAATAGCTGCAACAATTGTGGCAAATCCACCAACAGTTCCACTATAGCCGATCATACTATTGGAAATACCTTTCTCTGCCATAAGAAGAGAGACAAGTTGTGTTCCTATTCCCAATGCTGTTCCAACGGTGCCAATAGTTACAATAGCTGCAATAATTGCACGCAAAGAATTGTTTTGAGAGTTAAAAGCTTTTTTTTTCATGAGAATGGCTTAAGGTACTTTTGTTTATTTAAACAATAAAAAGATGAGCTGAAATGAAAGGGAGCCAAAACTATTCTTTGCAGTTTTTCTCATTCCTTGAGTATAAAAAACTGCAAGATTTCTATATGGTTATTATAGAGATAGCAATAAAATTTATCCTCTTGTATATTAAAGAAAGAAGATTGTACACATAAAATAATAAAAATATTATATAATATAAGTCATTTCTTAATTTGAAGTTATTCATTCTTTTATTATTCATATTCTATTTAATGGAGGATAAGAAGCTTAATTTTTTCTCCCATAAAAAGTATGCTTTTGTTTTTTAAATTTGTTTTTATGGTAAGATGTCGGTGAAAATTTTATTGGACGAGGTTTTGTTAAGAGTTCAAAGCATAAAGCGCCAGCAAAAGGTTGTACCGTTATAAGTTTTACTTCTACAACATCACTGAGCTGATAGCCTTTATGGCTACGCTGTCCTACAAGAACATGATGGGCTTCATCAAAATGATAATAATCATTTTTAAGTGTAGAAATATGGACAAAACCATCTGTGTTGAGTTTATCAAGTGAGATAAAAAGACCTGCTTTTGTAACTCCGGAAATGCGACCTGTAAAAATACGGCCGATTTTATTCGTTAAATAGTGAGCAACAAGCCGATCAATAGTTTCCCTTTCAGCCATCATTGCACGGCGTTCATATAAAGAAATTTGCGTAGCAATTTCTGCGAGATTTTGTTCTTGTGTATCTGTTAACTGATCATTTCCTAATTTCAGCGTTTTAATGAGTGCTCGATGAATAATAAGATCAGCATAACGGCGGATAGGGGATGTAAAATGTGTATAATTATGTAGGTTTAAACCAAAGTGGCCGATATTTTTGGGATTATACTCAGCTTGAGATTGTGAGCGCAGAATAACTTGGTTGATCAATTCTTTTTGTGGTGTATTCGTCATTTTTGCCAGAATGCTATTAAGGCGCGCTGAGGTAAGTTCGCTTCCGCGGGAGAGTGGTATCCCCAAACTTTGAAGAAAGCTCCGAAGTATTTCTTGCTTAGCAAGAGAAGGTTTTTCATGAATACGATAAATGAGGGGCTGGTGATGTTGTTTTAATGTTTCAGAAGCTGCAATATTGGCTTGTATCATAAACTCTTCAATTAAACGATGCGCTTCTAATTGTGTTTCACTCACAACATCTTTTATGCATCCATTTTGATCAAGAATAATCTTTTTTTCTGCAATTTCTAATTCTAGTGGTTGGCGACGATTTCGCGCAGCTTTAAGGCATGTATAGGCTTCCCATAAGGGTTGCAAAATGCTCTCAAAAAGAGCGGCTGTTTTTTCATTTATATTACCTTCAATTGCCAATTGTACTTCTTGATAAGAAAGCTTGGCTCTTACACGAATCATAGTACGATGAAAACTATGTTTTCGTTTATTACCATTTGCATCAAAAATCATACGAACGGCTAAAGCTGGTCTTTCTTTTCCTTCACGCAGAGAACATAAATCATGAGAAAGGCGCTCAGGTAACATTGGCACAACGGTATCGGGAAAATAAACAGAATTTCCGCGTTTCAAAGCTTCTTTATCTAATGCGCTTCCTGTTTTGATATAGTAAGAAACATCTGCAATGGCCACAATAATAATCCAACCATCATTATTTGCTGGGTCCTTATCCTTGGTTGCATAAACTGCATCATCATGGTCTTTTGCATCTGGTGGATCAATTGTAATAAATGGTAACTGTCGCCAATCTTCACGATTATCCATATTGGCAGCTTTGATATGTTTGACTTGCTCAAGAACACTTTCAGGAAAAATATAAGGAATTCCTTTCGAAAGAAGTGCTATCATTGAGAGTGTTTTTTCACTCTTAATATGCCCTAAAACATTTTTTATTTTTGCGCTCTTTAATCCGTAACCAGTATTTTTTTTAATTTCGACTTCAACGAGATCACCGACTACAATCTTCATTTCTGGAGACATTTCAACAATGAGTTCATTGGTTTTGCGGTCTATAGGATCAAGGCGCCATTGATTATTTTCAAATTTTCTTACAACAGCAAATGCGCTTTTGGGAGATATATCAATTTTACGAATAATTCGTCCCGTATAAGGGGGGCTTGAGCTTTCAGAATTTTTATTTCGAAAAACTTTTACAAGAATATGATCTCCAACACCAATGCTACTTCCTTTTATGTGATGAAAAGAGTGTATTTCAATATTGGGCTTTGGAGAATCTTCCCATTCAAGAGGTTGTGCAATAAAACTCCCATCTTTATCACGTCCGCTAATTTTTACTAAAGTAACAGGGGGTAATTTTCCTTTGTTTATTGCTCTTTTGTGTTGTTTAGATATAAGATTTTGATCCTTCAACTCACGTAATATATCTCTAAGCCAAATACGAGAATCGCCTTTTAAGTTAAAAGCTTTGGCGATTTCTCGTTTACTTGAGTGGTTAGGATTCTCATTTATAAAGGAAAGGATTTCTTCCTTATTGGGAAAATTTTTCCCCTTGAATGTAGAGAGATAATTTATGTTTTTTTTACCTTTAGCCAAAATTTATGTCTCTTTTATTTTTGCTTTTGTTTTAGAAGAAGCTCTTTTTGAAGTTGTTTTTTTACTCGATGCTTTAGCCGATATAAGTTCTAATGCCTCTGCCAGTGTTACACTAATGGGATCTTTATCTTTTGGCAATGTTGCATTAATTTTACCCCAATTGACATAAGGACCATAACGCCCGTTGCGCACGGTAATAGTTCCTCCTTCGGGATGCTCTCCTAATGTTGCCAATGCTGCAGATGTTGTTCTGCTTTGCTTGGTTTTGTTTTCTTGTTGTTCTGCCAATACTGTAACAGCGCGATTGATACCAATATCAAAAACTTCATCTGCATGAAGAAGGCGTGCAGATTTTCCGTTATGGCTAAGATAGGGACCATATCGTCCAATCGTAGCTGTGATTGTTTTTCCAGTTTCAGGATGAATGCCAATTTCACGGGGAAGGGATAGTAAAGCCAAGGCTTTATCAAGGGTTACATTTTCTGCCTGCCATTCTTTTGGTAGTCCTGCACGCTTAACTTCTTTGCTTTCACCAAGTTGAATATAGGGACCAAACCGGCCATTGCGAAGAGAGATATCTTTTCCTGTTTCAGGGTCAATACCAAGTATAACAGGTTCATCATTGCGTACAGTTTCATTCTCTTCTCCAGTATCTGTACCAAGTTGGCGTGTATACTTACATTCGGGATAATTGGAACAGCCAACAAAAGCACCATAACGACCGAGTTTTAATGATAATTGACCATTTTTACAAAGAGGACAGGAACGCACATCACTTCCATCTTCGCGTTCAGGAAAGGCGAGAGGTGCTAATGTTACATTTAAAACATCAAGAACATTGGTTATACGGAGTTCTTGGATATTGCTAATAGATGCATTAAATCCATCCCAAAAATCTCGCAATACGTCTTTCCAAGAAAGTTTCCCATCAGAGATAAGATCCAGCTTTTCTTCAAGATCTGCTGTGAAACCATATTCTACATAGCGATTAAAAAAATTTTCAAGAAAGGCTGTAACAATTCGTCCCTTAGCATCGGGAATAAGCTTTCGTTTATCAATTACAATATATCCACGGTCACACAATGTCGCCAATGTGGAGGCATAAGTTGAAGGACGACCAATTCCTAACTCCTCAAGCTTTTTAATTAATGAAGCTTCAGAATAACGAGAAGGGGGCTCTGTCGTATGCTGTACAGATTCAACTTTTTCTTTTGTAAGTGCTTCACCAGTGTTTATTTGTGGTAAACGTGTTGTTTCATTTTCTTCATTATTTTCTTCGTCTCGTTGATCGGTGTAGACGGAAATAAAGCCATCAAAGCGAATAACAGATCCTGTTGCTCTTAGATTTGCACGGTTTTCTCCTTGTTGTGCTTCAATTTCAACAGTTGTGCGTTCAATTTCAGCAGAACGCATTTGGCTGGCAATAGCACGCTTCCATATCAGCTCATAGAGCTTTGCTTGATCGCTATCGAGAAAATTACGGACTTGACTAGGATTGCGTTGAAAATCTGTTGGACGGATCGCTTCGTGTGCTTCCTGTGCATTTTTTGCCTTTGTTGAATAAAAACGTGGTTTTTCAGGAATATAGTCTTTACCGAAAGTTTCATGAATAACTTTTCGTGCTGAATCAATAGCCTCTGGTGCTATTTGCACACCATCGGTACGCATATAAGTGATAAGCCCAGCCGTTTCACCATTAATTTCAATGCCTTCATAAAGCTTTTGGGCAATTTGCATAGTGCGAGAAGCTGAAAATCCTAATTTTGAAGAAGCTGCTTGTTGTAGTGTGGAGGTTGTAAATGGAGGAAGAGGATTTCTCTTTGTAGGTTTTGCTTCAACACTGAGTGTATGATATTGGGCTTTCTCCAACATAAAGCGAATTTGGTCTGCTTGTTCTTGAGATTGAATATCAAGCTTGCCTATTTTTTGTTGATTAAACATTGTCAATCTTGCTTGGAAACTATCATTTCGGATGGTTTTTAATTGTGTTGTAACGGACCAATAATCTTCTTTGATAAAATGTTCTATTTCTGCTTCACGATCACAAATAATACGCAAAGCAACTGATTGAACGCGTCCTGCTGAACGTGCACCAGGGAGTTTCCGCCATAAAACAGGTGAAAGTGTAAAACCAACGAGATAATCAAGTGCGCGACGTGCAAGATAAGCATCTACAAGTGATGTATCAATATCACGTGGATTGTTCATAGCATCAAGCACAGACTTTTTGGTGATGGCATTGAAGACAACTCTTTTAATAGGTTTATCTTTTAAAACTTTTTTTTGACGAAGAACATCCAGAATATGCCATGAAATAGCTTCCCCTTCACGATCAGGGTCTGTTGCTAATATAAGGCTATCGGCTTCTTTAACGGCTTTTGCTATTTCATTTAAACGTTTAGCGGCAGCAGAATCTATATCCCATTTCATAGAAAAATCTTGATCTGGTAAAACAGAACCATCTTTTGCAGGCAAATCACGAACATGTCCAAATGATGCAACAACTTTGTATTGAGACCCAAGATATTTATTTATTGTTTTTGCTTTTGCTGGAGATTCAACGATAACGATATTCATAATTTTACCCAAATATTGAAATAAAAAACTTTTTTATAAACGCCTTTTACGCGAATAGCTAATGACAATTGCTTAAGAGCACATAAAAAAATATTAGCCATATAAAAAACATGAATATTGTACAACTTATGATTGTTATTATTAGAATACACCCTATATAGAATTACACGATTTACTTTCCACTGTTATTACAGGAACATACGGCGAAATACTAAGATAACGTCTATTGAGAGGTAGGAGGGGGAAATGCTCAAGGATAGAGGATTATGTTTATAAATCATTTAAAAGTTATCCAATATATTACAGACATGTCTAAGCAAATGAATCAGATGGCGCGTCAGGCGCATAGTCCGCTTTTAGCATTGCTTTTGGATATGGTTGCCAAAGAAGGGCAAAGCATTATTAATAGTGCTGAGGCTCTTGGGGAAGATCAAGATTCGACAATGACACACAACCACCAGAGTGTCGAATAAGCTTTCCAGCAAGGTCGAGTTCTACCAACAAGAGGTAGAGAGTTGGAAGTGGAACACCTGTGTGGGTACTGAGTGTGTCTAAATCGATTGGCGTTGTTGAAAGAGCGGAGAGAACTGCTGCACGTGCTGCATCATCACCTGCTAAAGGGGGGCTGCTGTTTTTTTCATCTGCTAAATTGAAATTCTCCTTTTCAAGTTGTAAAGAGGATGGTTCCTCAAAAAAATTGAGTTGCGAATTTGGAAGCGGTGAAATTAATGGCGTAAGTGTTTCTATGATGTCAGAAGGATGTGTGGTGAGTAGAGCACCGTCCTTGATAAGATTGTTTGTACCAACAGATCTTGGATCAAGTGGTGAACCGGGAATGGCAAAAATTAACCGTCCCATTTCAGCTGCTTGACGTGCGGTAATTAAGGACCCTGAGCGCAGGGCTGCCTCTACAACCAAGAGACCAAGTGATAGAGCTGCAATAATACGGTTTCTTCTTGGAAAATCGATAGCACGCGGCTTCCAAGAAATGGGCATTTCGCTGATGATGGCTCCACCGTTGGCGATAATATCTTCATGCAACTTTTTATTTTCAGGAGGATAGATATGATCAATTCCCCCAGCCATGACTGCAACAGTTCCTGTTTTTAAACTTGCTTGATGCGCAACGCTATCAATTCCACGAGCGAGCCCAGAAATTGTTATAAAGTCTGCTTCTCCGAGAAAACGCGCAAATTGAGCCGTAAGCTTTTTTCCCGCAGCCGAAGCATTTCGAGAACCTATAATTCCAATAGAAGTTTTTTGAAAAATTGAAACATTACCTTTAATAGCAATAAGCGGCGGAGGGGCTTCTGTAACCTTAAGAAAAGCTGGATAATCTGGTTCTCCCATACCGATAAACCGAACACCTAATCTTTTAGCTTTTTGTATTTCTTTTTCTGCATCTTCTAAGCTTGCTATTTTAATAGATACAGAACCACCACCTTTTCTGCTAAGCTCTGGCAACGCTGCCAGAGCAGATTCTGCTGTTTTATAATGATCAATGAGATTGCGAAAACTAACAGCTCCAATATTTTCACTGCGCAACAACCGTAACCAATTTAGACGTTGACGATCAGTGAGCAGGATTCCTTTATTTATCCCCGTTTTGAGTCCCAATCTTACTTTCTTCCCCAATTAATAATCTACCGATATTTGCGTAATGCTTTATATACACAAATATGCTCATCACAATCAGCATAAAATAGAAATAAGGATCGGAAAAGTAAAAAACAAATATCGCAGTTATAACAACAGAAATGAGTGCGGATAATGAAGAATAGCGTGTGAGGAGAAAAATCGTTATCCATACAATAATAAAAATAATTGCTGCAGGCCAATAGATTCCTAAGCAGACCCCTAGATAGGTAGCAACACCTTTGCCACCTTTAAATTTAAGCCATATGGGGAAAAGATGTCCTAAGAAAACAAAAAAACCTGCTAGAGAAACAAGGATACTATTGTCTAGCGGATCACTAAAAAACTTTATAACGAAAACAACGATAGTTCCTTTCAACATATCACAAAGAAGTGTTAGAGCAGCAAGTTTTTTATTTCCTGTTCGTAAAACATTTGTAGCTCCAATATTGCCGGAACCAATTGTTCTCACATCGCCAAGTTTGGCTAATCTCGTTAAAAGAAGACCAAATGGAATCGAGCCAATGAGATAAGATATGAGGAAAATAAACCATGGAGTGGACTGAAAAAATATTTCTGCTTCATTCATTAAGAATCTCATTAAGTTTGTTGATCAAATTTAAAAACGGTTTTCCCTTTCACAAAGGTCTGGAGCACGCGTCCTTGAAAACGTGCATTCTCAAAAGGGGTATTTTTTGAACGTGAATAGAGATTCTCTTTCGAAACAACCCATGGTTCTTCAAGATCAACCACAATAAGGTCTGCATGAGCACCTTTCTTCAGTGTTCCTGCATTGAGTCCAAAGAGCTTTGCAGGCGCCGTTGACAAAAGTTCAGTTATCCGTAAAAGAGATAGGCTCTCATCATGGTAAAGGCGTAAGGCTGCACTCAATAAAGTCTCCATACCAATAGCGCCAACCGCCGCGTCATTAAATGGTAAATGTTTTGTATCGTTACTCTGAGGATCATGAGAAGAGACAATAACATCTATAGTCCCATCCTTTATTGCTTCAATCATTGCTATACGGTCTTCTTCTGTACGCAATGGGGGCATTAAGCGAAAAGAGGTGCGATATTCACCAATGTCATTTTCATTGAAAGATAAATGATTAATAGATATACCCGCTGAAATTTTCTCACTGCGTTTTTTACCTAAACGAAGTGCATCAGCAGAGAGTGCTGTTGATATTTGAGCGGCATGATAGCGTGTTTGCGTTAATACTGCTAATCGCAGATCCCTTTCAAGTGGGATAACTTCTGCTTCGCGGGGGATGCCAGAAAGACCAAGCCAACTGGCGAGCAGTCCTTCATTCATCACACCTTGTCCTGTAAGATCTTTATCTTGCGTTTCATGCATCAATGGAACATCAAAATCACGCGCATAAGTCATTGCACGTCGCATAACAGATGAACTTTGAAGCGTTTTTTTTCCTTCACAAAAGGCAACAGCTCCTGCAGCTTTTAGTAAGCCGAATTCCGCTATTTGCTGTCCGTTGAAACCTTGTGTGATCGCAGCAACGGGATAAATATTGACCGATGACTTTTCTTGTACTGTATGCCTAATAAATTCAACAAGTGCCACATTATCAATGATTGGACGCGTATCTGGCATCATGAGGAAAGAAGTAATACCACCTGCGGCGGCGGATTGACTTGTTGATGCGATTGTTTCACAGTGTTCATTTCCTAATTCTCCAACAAAAACGCGCGCATCAACAAGGCCAGGGAGAATTGCTTTGTTTTGTGCGTTAACAATTTCTGCTTCTTCTGGGAAACCCTGATTCAGAGCTTCTTTTCCAGCGGCTATAATCCGTCCATTTTCAACAATAACTGTACCAATTTCATCGATTGCGCGCGAAGGATCAATAATACGAGCATTTTGAAAAACAATTGGTTTTATCATTTTTTTTCTCCACTGATCTTTGCGCGTGAATCTAATAAAGCCTCCATGACCGCCATACGCACTGCAATTCCCATTTCTACTTGTGTATGAATCATACTTTGTGGTCCATCTGCTATGTCAGATGCAATCTCTACACCACGGTTTATTGGTCCAGGATGCAGAATAATGGAATCATTTTTGGCATAGGCTAAATTTTCTTTATGTAAGCCAAAATAATGGAAATATTCATGCGTAGAGGGAATAAAAGAACCTGTCATCCGTTCATGCTGTAAGCGCAACATCATGATAACGTCAGCATTTTTAAGACCTTCTTTCATCGTGTTAAAAACCTCAACACTCATATGAGCGATTTCTGCGGGCAAGAGTGTTGAGGGAGCAACAACACGAACACGAGCACCCAAAGCATTGAGACTCAGGATATTGGAACGGGCAACACGTGAGTGTAAGATATCTCCACAAATCGCAACAGTTAATCCTTCAATACGACCTTTTGCTCTTTTAATGGTTAGAGCGTCTAATAAAGCCTGTGTTGGATGTTCATGAGCACCATCACCTGCATTAATGACACAACAATCAACTTTTTGCGCTAATAAAGCTGCCGCTCCTGCACTGTTATGGCGAAAAACCAGTATATCCGGCTTCATCGCATTGAGAGTTGTAGCTGTATCAAGTAATGTTTCTCCTTTTTTTATAGATGAGTTGCCGATCGCAAGACTCATCACGTGTGCACCTAGCCTTTTACCCGCTAATTCAAAAGAAGATTGTGTTCGCGTAGAGGCTTCAAAAAAGAGATTAATTTGAGTCCGTTCATGCAAAGTAGATTTTATTTTATCAATTTTGTTAGAAAGGATAACATTTGCTTCTGCACGATCAAGCAATGTATTAAGATCTTGTACACTTAGATCTTTAATAGCTAAAAGATGTTGATGAGGGAAAAGTGGAAAAAAATTATCTTGAATCATAGCATTCTTCTTTATCTCTCTCTAAACAGGTTAAACAAGCATTTGTTTGAATATGATAAATGTTTCTTAACTCTAAAAAGACAAATAGTCTATGATATGAATGGTTTGAATGTAGGAATATACCTATGAGTGCTGTATCTGCGCAAAATAATCGTCGAAAAAATACATTTCTTAGCGATACGCTTATGTTTCGTATTGCCTCTACTTTGCCTAAGTTTTTGTTAGCAAGCTTTGAAGAAATAGGAGATTTTGCAGCGAGTCGAGAAGCATGGAAACTCTCTTGCTTGGCGAATCATTATAAGCCTTTATTGTGTTATAACGATGAATGGGGGCAACCAACGGAAAAATTAGAGATCCATTCTTCCTATCAAGCTCTTCAGCAATATTCTAGACAAGCAGGTTTGGTTACCTCGCTTTGGGAAAATACGAGCTCAGAAAATGGAGTACGCTATCAAGCGCGTGCGATTCGTTTAGCTTTATCTGCCGGTTTAGAAACAGGGCATTTGAATGAAGTTATCATAACGAGTGCAGCTATTGCTGTTTTAATTAGTGATATAGAGCTCTTCAAAAAATGGCAAAATGTACTTTTATCACGCCAATATGATTCCTCATCAAAGCCTATTCATCATAAAAAGGCTGCTTCTCTAACTTGTGCATTTGATGATATTGAAAAATACGCTTTTAATTTTCCAAGTGTTAAGAAGATTTCTTTCGATGAAAGTATGGAACGTGATCTATATCGTTTAAATGTTGTAAAAACCAATGTTATTAATCCTACCGCTGATGGATATCTTGTTAGTGCAGATTTAAATGGCCATTTAAGTTGTTTTTTTATTCCACGCATACAAGAAAATGGCGCATTAAATGGATTTATATCGATTCGTCATTTAATTCAGCGTTCTGGAGAACTTTTAACACCAGAGGGCGTTGTTGATTTCCAAGGCAGTTATGGTTGGCTTTTGGGAAATGCTGGAGAAGGGCTTAAAGTTATTAAAGATATCGAGACGATGATGCGTTTCGATCAATCGGTCATATCGGCAGGTGTTTTGCGAGCGGCTCTTCAATTTGGCATAGATTTTTTCCGGAAAAAAATGCCCAATCAACCTTTACCACCACTGACAGAACGTATTTTTGCAGATATTGCATTAGATATAGCTGCTTCACAGGCATTGGTTTTGCGTTTAGCGAGAGCATTTGACAATGCAGCAAATGACCGTTCTGAAGCAGCTTTTGCCCGCATTATGACACCTATTATTGCTTATCACGTAAGTCAATTGGTTGTGCCTATTATTGGCGAAATTATTGCACAACTTGGTATTGAAAGTTTTATAGAGAATAACCCATTATCACAAATGTTGCATAATGGGCCTGCACGAATTGTGAGAAATAGTTCTGCTAATCAATTGGTAAAGGATGCCATTCTTATTGCTGAAAAAGCACCAGGACTGTTTCAGAAATTGTTAGAAAAAATTGCTCTTGATATTGGACCAGCGGGACCACGAGCAATTGAAATTATTAAGTCAGCAGGTGATATGGCATCAGCAAATGAAGGTGCAGGAAGGTTTTTTGTCGAACAGGTAGCCTATGCAGCTGCAGCTGCAGCATTACGTTCTACAGACATAGAACATGTTGCAAATGCTTATATGGAAAGCCGTCTTGGGGGACAGTGGAGATCTTCCTACGGGATGCTCATTGCACGATATAATGCAGGGCATTTGCTCAATGTCCTCTATCCTTCCATATGATGAAAGTTTTGAATTCTATTAAGAGCACCTTGCAATATAAAAGCAGCGGCTGCCGAATCAATTCGGTTTGCTCTTTTAGCGCGCGATACATTCATTTCTAGAAGAGAACGTTCTGCTGCAATTGTTGACAAACGTTCGTCCCAAAAAACAAATGGAATTTTTGTATAAGCTTTCATATTGCTCACGAAAGCTCTGGTTGCTTGAACACGAGAACCGCTGCTTCCATTCATGTTAAGGGGTAAGCCAATGATAATAACGCCTACATTTTCACGGTCAAAAGTTTTAATAAGTGTGTAAGCATCTTCTGTAAATTTTTTTCGTTGTAGTACAGGACGCGGATTTGAGACAGTCAGCCCCATATCAGAAATCGCAATTCCGATAGTTTTTGTCCCTAAATCTAAGCCTGCTATTGTTTGTCCAGGCAAAAGATGTGTCATAACTTCGTTTATATTAATAACGGTCATAAGGGTATAATGCGTTTTTTAATGTTTCATATCTAATAGTTATTTCTTCATTCATGTTATCTAATATTCTTGCGCTTGCAAGCTCAGCCTTGTATAGCCAGAATAAAGATTAATAAAAACAGAAAGGCGTAAGTAGTATGTCTGTTGATCAAGAGACCGTCAAGCGGGTCGCACATTTAGCGCGGATTGCTATCCACGATGATGAGATAGAACCTGTGACAAAAAAATTCAATGCTATTTTAGGTTTTGTAGAGCAATTGAATGAAGTTGATGTCAGTGGAGTTGAGCCATTAACATCTGTGATGCCGATGACTCTACGAATGCGTGAAGATAGTGTTACAGATGGCGATAAAGCAGCAGATATTGTAGCCAATGCCCCTGTTACAGAAGAAAATTTTTTTCTTGTCTCAAAAATTGTTGAGTAACTTTTTATATTTTTGAAATTTGAGAACCAATATGACTGATTTAACAACCCTCACAATTGCGCAAGCTCGTGATTCTCTAACAAAGAAAAATCTCAAAGCAACAGAATTAACGGAAGCTTATTTACAAGCAATAGAATCAGCTAATCCAATTTTGAATGCTTATGTAACAATAACAGCAGAACAGGCAATGAAAATGGCTGCTGAATCAGATAGTCGCTTAGCGAGAGGGCAGGGAGGGCTTTTAGAAGGAATTCCTTTGGGGATTAAAGATCTTTTTGCAACCTATGGTGTTCATACTCAAGCCTGTTCACATATCCTTGATGGTTTTAAACCGCATTATGAATCAACTGTCACGGCTAATTTATGGCAAGACGGTGCTGTAATGTTAGGAAAACTTAATATGGATGAGTTTGCTATGGGCTCATCCAACGAAACATCATATTATGGTCCCGTTATTAATCCCTGGAGAAAAAAAGGCTCGAATGAAAAACTCGTACCCGGTGGTTCTTCAGGAGGATCTGCTGCTGCTGTTGCTGCACAAATTTGCGCTGGTGCAACTGCAACCGATACAGGTGGCTCAATACGTCAACCAGCAGCTTTTACTGGAACTGTAGGAATAAAGCCAACTTATGGACGTTGTTCACGGTGGGGTGTTGTTGCATTTGCTTCATCTCTTGATCAAGCTGGACCTGTTGCCAGAGATGTTCGTGATTGTGCTATCTTACTAAGATCAATGGCCTCTTTTGATGAAAAAGATTCTACTTCCGTGAAATTACCAGTTCCTGATTATGAAAGTTATCTTGGTCAATCAATTAAAGGAATGAAAATTGGTATTCCAAAAGAATATCATATGGATGGAATGTCTCCAGAAATTATTGAGCTTTGGCAAAAAGGCATAAGTTGGTTAAAGGAAGCAGGAACTGAGATTAAGAACATTTCTTTGCCCCATACAAAATATGCTCTACCTTCTTATTATATTATAGCTCCTGCAGAAGCCTCTTCTAATTTAGCACGTTATGATGGTGTGCGTTTTGGTCTACGCGTGCCTGGAAAAGACATCATTGAGATGTATGAAAACACGCGCTCTGTTGGTTTTGGTGATGAAGTCAAGCGACGTATTTTGGTTGGGACTTATGTTCTTTCATCTGGTTATTATGATGCCTGTTATCTAAGAGCTCAAAAAGTAAGAACACTCGTAAAACGAGATTTTGATCAATGTTTTGCTTCAGGCATTGATGCTATTCTGACACCAGCAACACTAACACCTGCCTTTGGTATAGCTGATGAAAAAATAAAAAATGATGCTGTAGCAATGTATCTTAATGATATTTTTACGGTACCAGTTAATATGGCTGGTTTACCAGGAATCTCTGTTCCTGCAGGTCTGTCATCAAATGGTTTGCCTCTAGGATTGCAATTGATTGGTAAACCTTTTGCTGAAGAAGTCATTTTTCAGATAGCACACATTATTGAAAAAGAAGCAGGGATATTCAGTGCAGAAAAATGGTGGATGTAATAATCGAACTTCACAAAGGAGCATTTCTCATTGAGGATGAGAAATGCTTTTTTAAAAGGTGGAGGGATGAGCTATATTTCCTCAATTCGTAGTCTTTATCCACCAAGATAGGCTTCTTTAACACGTGAATCGGAGAGCATAGTTTTACCTTCACCGTGAAATAAAATATGTCCTACCTCTAAAATATAAGCATAGTCAGCTATAGAAAGCGCAGCAAATGCATTTTGTTCAATAAGAAGAACAGTTTTTCCCATCTCATTAATTTTTCGAATAATTGAAAAAATTTCTCGAACGAGAAGCGGTGCCAACCCCAACGATGGTTCATCTAATATGACCATATCAGGATTGCTCATGAGTGCACGGCCCACAGCAACCATCTGTTGTTCACCACCTGACATTGTTCCTCCTAACTGTTTTGCTCTTTCACGTAGACGCGGGAAAAGATCAAATATCCATTCAATATCACGGGAAATTCCCTGCTTATCGTGACGAATATAAGCGCCTAGATGAAGATTCTCTAAAACAGTGAGATGGGGCATGATACGGCGTCCTTCAGGACTTAGAGCAATACCTAATCGCAAAATCTCTTCTGGTGATTTTTTAATAATAGATTTGCCATTATAGGTAATTTTTCCATAAACAGAGCGATTAAGTCCTGTAATAGAACGTACGATACTGCTTTTTCCTGCACCATTGGCTCCAATTAAAGTGACAATACTTCCCCGCTTTATGGACATAGAAAGATTTTGGACAGCTTTAATGGCGCCATAATGAACGTAAAGATTTTTTATTTTAAGAATATCCATAAACATCTCCGCCAAGATAAGCTTCAATAACTTTAGGGTTATTACGAATTTCATCTGGTGTACCATTGGCAATGCAACAGCCATATTCCATAACCAAAATATGTTGACAAAGCCCCATAACCACTTTCATATCGTGCTCAATAAGAAGAATTGTAAGATCAAAGTCTTTTTGCACTTTTGCTATGAATTTTCTAAGATCTTCACTTTCTTGTGGATTCATGCCAGCAACAGGTTCATCAAGAAGAAGCAATTTGGGCTTTGTGGCTAACGCGCGTGCAATTTCTAGACGTCGTTGCACACCATAAGGTAAAGCTGTTGCCGATTGATCAGCAAGGTGATCAAGTTGTAGCTGCTCAAGGAGTTCTAAGGAATTTTTATAAACTTCCTTCTTTTCTTTCATTGCCTTTGAAAAAAATAGAGCTGAAGAAAACCAAGGATATTTTTGTCGAACATGCGCTCCTACCATAACATTCTGCAAAACCGTTAACCCTGAGAAAAGACGAATATTTTGAAATGTTCTGGCAATATGGCGTCTACAGATAATATAAGGAGGCGCTCCAGAAATTTTTTGCTCATCAAAAAGAATGATGCCGCTTGTAGGAGCATAAAATCCAGAAATCATATTGAAAACTGTTGTTTTTCCAGCACCATTGGGACCAATTAATCCAGTAATACTTCCTCGTTTAATTGCCATATTAATATTATTTACAGCAACTAATCCGCCAAAACGCATTATAATATTATTGAGTGAAAGGATGGTGTCGTTCATAGCTTTCCCTCAGTATTAGAAAGCTTTTTGCGTGTCAAAAAGCTATAAATTCCATTCCATGAGAATTCTCGTTGTCCCATCAACCCTTTTCTCCAAAACAAGATAATTACCAGCAATAAAAGAGAAAAAACAACCATGCGAAGTCCTGGTGTTTCTGGAATATGTATAAAACCTAAGTCAAATGGACTTTCAATAATACGAAGCCATTCAAGCATAACTGTAATAATAATGCTGCCAATAATACTTCCTGTAATTGAACCGAGACCACCAGCAACTACAATCATCAAAATATTAAAAGTTAGAAGAAAATTAAACATTTTGGGATCAATGGTTGAAATAAGAGCAGCCATTAATGCTCCACCTATACCTGCAAAAAACGCTCCAACAGTAAAAGAAAAACTACGGTAGAAAAAAGCGTTAATTCCCATAGTTTTCGCAGCAATTTCATCATCACGAATGGCACGTAATACGTTACCAGTATTGCTTTGCAGTAAAAGGACAATAAAGAGAACTGTAAATGCTAACCAACCATAGTTCCACCATAATGTTGCATTTTGAGGTATTCCCTTGATACCTAAAGAGCCATTTGTAAGCGATGTTGCGTTCGTAATGACAATGCGAATAATTTCTGCAAAACCCAATGTTGCAATTCCAAGATAATCACCACCAAGACGTAATATTGGTAAAGCAATCAATAAACCTACAACTGCAGCACATATACCACTTATAACAACAGCGACAAAAAAAGGTAATTGCAGATGATACAATGGTTCAGCGATAGGCTCCAGAATCCACATCATTTCTTTTTGTTCAGGGGAAAGAAGTAAAATTGCGCAAACATAAGCACCAATAGCCATAAATCCAGCATGTCCAAGAGAAAACATACCTGTGAAACCGTAAATCAAATTAAGCGAAATTGCCAATATCGCATTAATAGCAATCAGATTTATGACACGAAGCGTATAGTCATTAAAATGGCTATCAGCATAAAATAAAAAACCTATGAGAACTAAAACACTTATACAAGATAAAACAGTTGTCACTGACTTTGCCATTAGATCTTCTCCTGACTTTTTTTACCCATTAATCCTGTGGGCAATATCAATAAAATCAGAATCAATAAAATGAAAGCGAAGGCATCTCGATATCCAGATAGCGCGGGGAAAAATGCGATAATCATAATTTCAATAAATCCTAATAACAATCCTCCCAACATTGCTCCTGGTATCGAACCAATACCTCCGATAACAGCAGCGATAAATGCTTTGAGACCAGGAAGAACGCCCATATAAGGCTGAATTTGAGGATAACGTAAAGACCACATAATACCTGCTATAGCGGCAAGAGCTGAGCCTATTCCAAATGTAAATGCAATAACTTTATTGACAGACACACCCATCAAACGCGTCGTTTCAATATCATGGGAGATTGCACGCATAGCAAGACCCGGTTTTGTTTTATGGATAATCCATAACAGTAAAACAATAAGAATCAATGACACAACGGGAACGATCAGAGACATGGGAGCAATTCTAATGATACCATCTGCTCCTGATCCTAAATGCCATAAAAATGGTGTTACAAGAAAATCTGGTTGTTTTACACCTTTTGGAACACCACTAAAGAGTACAGTAGAAAGATTTTCAATAAAAAAAGAAACACCAATTGCACCGATAAGTGCCGAGATACGCGGAGCATGGCGTAGAGGTTTATAGGCAAGTTGATCAACAACAATACCCACTGCACTTGTAATAAAAATAGAAAAACAAAGAGCTAAAACCCAAATCGGGGTAAAAGCTTGTGGAGAAATTTTAAAATAATAAACAAAACCTAACGCAAGGATTAAAAAAACAGCAATCCAATAAATTGAAGGGCGCTTTTTAAACCCTATAAAGACCGAATAATAAATAAGAGCCGCGAGAAACAAAAGAAGGAGTGCTGCCCAAGCAGGCATAAAGCTAATTGTGGAAAAGAAAACAAAATATGCTCCTAGCATGAAGATATCACCGTGAGCAAAATTAATGAGTCTCAGTATACCGTAGACCATGGTGTAACCAATAGCGATAAGCCCATAAAGAGATCCCAATGCCAGTGCATTAAAAAAATACTGGATGAACATTTCAGTGCTCATCTCTCATCCTTCCACATTTGTTAATTTACATAGGATAACAAGAAATTTCTAAGTTTTTGGTTGAGAAAAAGATCCTCAACCAATTCTTGCATTTTAATAAGTAAAACTTTTTAATTAAAAAGCAGGTTTAACCTCTTCTAAATAAACACGTTTTCCATCCTGTATTTTAATGATACCAATAGGAATCTTAGGGTTATGATTTTCATCCATTGACATATCACCGAAGGGGGTTTGAAAATCTTTTAATTTGCTAAGAGCGATAGTAATTTTTTCACGATCAGCGCTACCAGCATTTTCAATAGCCTTCATGAACATCATATAACTCGTATATCCCAAAACAGAATTGATATTCGGCTCTTGGTCAGGATACTCTTTTTTCCATTCTGCTGTGAATTCTTGCGCAGCTACTGACATATTTGGCATATCCTCACTATAGGGAAGTGTCGTATGTAAGAAACCTTCTGAAGCTTTTCCTGCAATCGCAATGGTTTCTGGATTATCCATAGCATCTCCACCCATAATTTGAAACTTTGCTCCCAATTCTCGCGCTTGTTTCATAATGATAGCACCCTCAGAAAAGTAAGATGGAATGAATAAGATGTCAGGTTTTTGCGCGATAATTTGCGTAAGAACAGCTGAAAAATCCTGATCGCCGGAATTATAGTTTAAATTTGAGACAACTTCACCACCTAATTTTTTGAAAGCACGCATAAAGTAGCTTGCAAGACCAATGGCATAATCGTTTGAAATATCTTTGAGGATAGCTGCTTTTTTTGCGTGTAAAGTTTGACTTATATAAGTCGCGATTCCCACCCCTTGATAGGAATCAATAAAACAAGCGCGGAAATAATATTTTTTACCCTGTGTAACAAGAGGACTCGTTGAGGAAGTGGCAATGGTTGGAGTCTTTGCTTTTTCAGATATTTCACCACCTGCCAACGAAAGTGAGGAACCATAGCTACCAATGATTCCACTTACTTTTTCACTTGCTGTTAAACGCATAACAGCATTAGCCGCTTCTACTTTATCAGACTTATTATCAATAATAACAAGTTCCACTTTACGTCCTAAAATTTCTGGAATTTTTTTATGGGCTAATTCTATACCTCTAATTTCAAGCTGACCTCCAAATGCATTTTGACCACTTAATGGAAGATAAACACCAATTTTGATAGGTTCACTTGCATAAACATTTGCTGTAAATGCCATGAATGCTGTGATTGTCGTAAGGATTTTTTTCAATTGCATTGCGCATTTTCCTTAATTGAATTGTTGTTTTTTCACCTTATATTGAACTTCTTCATCATGCAAGTTACACATTTATGAAAATATCATTATGTAAAAAAACCTTTCATATAACCTCTTTTGTAGGGCACTCCTTGTAAGATATGTAAAGCTTACAATCAAATAGTTTTATAAATATTCATGTTGATATTCTCTGACATTAACATAGAAGATACGACAATATGGGGAAATCTTATCTTGGGGCTTGCGTGTTGATACAAGAGCAATGTTTACTTAAACCTAGAGAATCAATATCGTACAATTTATAAGCTACAGGATCACGTTATTATGACGAGTAAGGATGCATTAAAAGATTGTCCCCTATCTGAAGATAGTATAGGTGCTTGTGGGGAGATTATCGAAATCAGTGGTGTCATTAAGTGGTTTGATGGTAGTAAGGGATATGGATTTATTGTACCTGATTTACCTCATTTCCCCGATATATTATTGCATGTTACGGTAATGCGAAGAGATGGTTTTCAAACAGCTTTGGAGGGAGCTAAAGTTATTTGTGCTGTGGAAAAAACTGAAAGAGGGTTAAAGTGCGTTCAGGTGAAATCCATAGATTGTTCTTCAGCAATTCATCCATCAGAAGTTCCAGCCCGTACCCATGTTGTTGTTACTCCAGAAAGTGGACTAGAACGTGCAATTGTTAAATGGTTTAATCGTGACAAAGGATACGGTTTTCTTAGTCGTGGGCAAGGAACAGAAGATATTTTTATTCATATGGAAACGTTGCGCCGTTTTGGTTTAGCAGAGCTTCGTTCTGGCCAAGTTGTTCTTGTACGTTTTGGTAAAGGAGAAAAAGGTTTAATGACAGCAGAGATTTATCCGGATATAGGCATTCCTTTAGCGACACATTGAATTTCACGAATGAAAACAGTATGTTTTCTATGTTTTTAAAGGTGGTTATTCCGTAAATTGCTATAGGGTAGATTTTTAAAGAGAATATGACTCTAGTGAATCCATAAACCAAATGGAGAAAGTTGCGCATATTACGTTGAAAGAAAATAGAAAACAACAAGGAAGCAATCCTCTTATTTTTTTGACTTTTAAACTCTGGTACTTTTTATTTTAGAAACAAAATTTTAAATTTTTCTGTGGTGGAGACAAGAATGTTAAAGCCTTTTAAAAAGGGGTATATTGTTTTACTGGTAATGCTTTTTATGTTAGAAATGCGTGTTGTTGTAGCAAAAAAGCCCATAGAAATTCCTGTTCATCCGATTCCTTTAGAAATACATACAAAGCAAGGTACGGTTTTTTATAAGGTAGAGGTTGCTTTTACGCCGTCTCAAGCAGCAGCTGGTTTAATGTATCGGACTGATTTTCCACGCGATCGTGCAATGCTCTTTAAGCCGCTAAAAAGTTCTCAATCGGGAGATGAACAGAAAATTTTTATGTGGATGGCAAATACGCCTTTACCTTTAGATATGATTTTCTTAAACTCTGAGGGAATTATTGTATCGATTATTGAAAACACTTCTCCATTTTCGACAAATACCATTTCATCAGAAGTTCCTGCAGCTTTTGCACTTGAGATCAACGCTGGTGAAGTTTCTGAAAAAAAGATACAAAAAGGGCAACGTGTTATTCATCCTGTACTTTGTGGGAAGTGCAATAAAAAATGACCGCTGAAGATATTCGTTTTTTTGAATATAATGGTTTGCGATTTGCTTATCGAGAAGAAGGGCAGGGCGCACCTGTTTTGTTGATCCATGGTTTTGGATCTTCTGCACGAGTGAATTGGTATGCAACAGGTTGGTTTCGCATTCTCACTGAAGCAGGATATCGTGTTATTGCTCTTGATAATCGCGGTCACGGAGATTCAGTTAAAAGTTATGATCCTGTCTTTTATACACCTCAAGCTATGGCTGGTGACGCAATAAAGTTACTACAGCATTTAGAGATATCTAAAGCCCATGTTATGGGATATTCTATGGGGGCTCGTATTAGTGCTTTCATGGCTCTTTTGCATCCAACATATGTACACAGTGTTATTTTTGGTGGTTTAGGTATTGGTATGGTAACGGGAGCGGGAAATTGGGAGCCTGTTGCTGAGGCACTTTTAGCAGAAGATATTTCTACCATTACCAATACGCGCGGTTTAATGTTCCGTAAATTTGCAGATCAAACGAAAAGCGATAGGCGTGCTCTTGCTGCTTGTATCATTACATCAAAACAGGAGTTAACGGCGTCTGAAGTTTACAAAATTAAGCAACCTGCACTTGTTGCCGTTGGTTCATTAGATGAAATTGGCGGTGCTGCAGAGCCATTAGCAGCTTTATTGCCTTGTGGTGAAGCTTTATCAATTCCTGGTCGAGATCATATGCTTGCTGTAGGCGATAAAGTTTATAAAAAAGGTGTTATAGATTTTCTTTCTCGTTATCCTATAAGATAAGCATTCTTCATAGTTTTTAGCATTTACAAAAATACTCAGTATTTTTATCTCGTATAAATTGAAAAAAGCTTATTTAAAAATTTTTCTGTTGTGACATAAGTTTTATAAAAAACGGGAAGAAAAATAAACTCTTATTAGCTTATTTTGTATATTTTTTAGAGATGTAATTTTTCTAAGGTTAGATAATTATACTTTAAAAGTTATTAAAAAGAATTATTTTTGAATGATGTAATAATATTTTTTGCTAAAAAATGTAGTTTTAAATAAAAAAAATATTGTTATTTTTATTTTTTATAAAAGGAAAAAATTAGAAATTATTGATCAATTTTTCTTACGAATATGCATTCTAAACGCAGATGCTAAAATTGGAAATAAAGTAAAATTATTAAAAATATACAGTTTTTTGCCATTTTTTAATCTATACGGGTATATTTAATAATGATAGACCTTTTGTAAAATTTCTTTATGAATGTATAAAGAACGTTGTAGATATATGTAATATTAAGTAAATGCTTAGATTAAGATTTTTTACTGACTTTACAGAATCATGGGAGTGTCTTATTTGCGCGACACGCAATTATTTTAGTCGTTTCAAAAAAACAGGAGAGCATAGTGAATGCTGATGAAATAAAAAAACTTGATAATTATTTAAAAAATATATTCCAAAACTCAGCATTGCAAGTCAGAGCACGGCCTAAAAAGAGTGATTCTTGTGAGGTTTATGTGGGAGATGAGTTTTTAGGCATTATCTATCGAGATGAAGATGAAGATGAGCTCTCCTATAATTTCTCAATGGCTATATTAGATATTGATTTAGAAAAATGATTCGTTATTCATAGTTAAATGAATCTTTTTATCCCATAAGATTTATATAAGTTTTAACGCTTTAAAGCTCGTATGGTTATTTCGTGCAATAATAAGATGGTCATGGATAATAATGCCTAATGCATTTGCTGCATCTTTTAATCTATATGTCATTGTTATATCTGCATCAGAGGGGGTGGAATCGCCAGAGGGGTGATTGTGGACTAAGATAAGTCCTGATGCAGATAACTCTAAAGCTCGAGAAATAACTTCACGAGGATAAACAGGTGTATGATCAATGGTTCCAGTTTGTTGCACCTCATCAGCAAGTAAGCCGTTTTTCTTATCAAGAAACAAAATACGAAATTGTTCACGTGTTTCGTGAGCCATAACAGCTTTACAATAAGCTAACACTTTATCCCATGATGAAAAGATATCGCGTTTAAACAATTGCGCACGAGCAAGACGTCCAGCAACATCTGAAATAATTTTTAAATCAATTGCAGTGGCGGGACCACATCCTGGAATTTCTTGAAGTCGGTGAATATCTGCTCCCAACACATCAGCTAATGAACCAAAGCGCGCTATCAAATTTTTAGCTATGGGTTTTGTGTTTGCACGGGGTATTGTGCGAAAAAGCAATAATTCAAGATATTCATAATCTTCGATTGCATTTCCTTTTGACTTTAAATAACGCTTCCGAAGACGCTCACGATGTCCTTGATAATGTTTATGAAGCTGTGCGTTTTTCTGGGGGTCTTCACTTTTTCTTTCTGATACTGGGGTGAGTGGAGAACTCGATGTTAATGCAAACTGATCACTTTGAGTATTTTCCTTTTGATTTAATTTTTTAGCCATAACATCTCTACATTGCGTTAGGTATGCGAATTTGGAATATAAAAAATATTTTTAGGAGATTGTGTAAATATTTCATACCCTTCATTTGTGACACCAATTGTATGTTCATATTGTGCTGTCAGAGAGCGGTCACGGGTAACAGCAGTCCAACCGTCAGATAAAATCTTAACTTGTGGTTTACCAAGGTTAATCATGGGTTCAATTGTAAACATCATACCTTGTTTTAATTCTATTCCTTCTCCAGGGTTTCCATAATGGAGGATATTGGGAGCATCATGAAAAAGCTGGCCGATACCATGTCCGCAAAAATCTCTCACAATTGAACAGCGTTCAGATTCTGCATACTGTTGAATGGCTGCCCCAATATCACCTGTCGTTGCTCCAGGCTTAACGACAGCGATTCCTTTCATAAGACTTTCATAGGTTATTTTTAGCAGGCGTTCTGCAGCACGCCTGATTTTCCCAACAGGATACATTCGGCTTGAATCCCCATGCCACCCATCAAGGATAAAGGTTACATCAACATTTACAATATCGCCTTCTTGCAAGGGTCTTTTATTGGGAATGCCATGACAGACAACGTGATTGATAGATGTACAGCATGAATGGCTGTATCCATGATAATTTAGATCAGCAGGAAGTGCTCCTCGCTTAGCACCAAAAATGAATACAAAATCATCAATTTCTTGCGTAGTAACGCCTGGCTTAATAATATCCTTAAGCGCATCAAGGCATTCTGCAGCAATACGACCAACTTCACGCATTTTAGCAAAAGCATAATCATCGAAAATGCGGATTTTTCCATTAAATTTTAAAGGGCTTTTATTATATTCGATATACTCAGTCATTGTTTCTTCTATTTTCTATTTTTACTCTCTGAATCGGAAAAATGCCTTCTACACTTACGTGACACTTTACAGCATAACATTCTACTCCTGATTTTAATGCTAAATCAAATTTACGTCCATAGAGTGGATCAAGATCATGACAGATTGTAAAAGCTGCGCAATCTTCTCGTTGAATAATATAAAGCATAGCAGCTCTTTTTCCTTGTTGTACAACTCCTATGAGTTCATCAAGGTGACGTGCTCCACGTTTTGTTTTACTATCAGGAAATTCTGCTAATCCTTTTTGACGAATAAAATGAACATTTTTGACTTCTAGGTAACAGTCAGGAAGAATGTCATCACGTAAAAGAAAGTCAATTCGTGATTGTGTTCCATAGCGTTGTTCTTTTAAAATTGTTTTATATCCACTTAATTCTGGTAGTAATCCGTTTTGAATTGCTTCTAATGCAAGTTTATTGGGTAAAGCAGTATTAATGCCAACCAAAGTATTATCGGCTTCAATAATTTCTAATTGATAGGCATATTTTCGTTTGATGTTATTATGATATGAAAGCCAGATATTGGAGTTGAAAGCTGTTAATCCAAGCATTGATCCTGTATTAGGTACAGACACGGTGAGGACATGCTGATCATCTTGTTGAACATCCGCAAGGAAACGTTTATAACGACGGATAAGCTTTGCAGGAAAAAGTTTGGGAATAAAGTGCATATCCCTTTTTTAGGATTTATGATTTCATAATTCAACTGAGATTATGATTTGTAGGAGCTATTCCTTATAAAAAAGATAAAATTGATGTAAAAAAGGCTACGATATCCTATATAAATTGTTATAAATTCCATCGTTCACTTTAATGGCTTTTAAAATTTATTATCTTTGAGTGAAAAGATAACATTGTCTATAATTTATTATTAAACAGCATTAGAGTACTGTGAAGAAGGTTTCGTAAAAAATAGTGGAGAGGGAGATAGTTTAAGTGAAACTAGGTAAGATTGATGGCTGGAACGAATAAGAATCGTGAAAATTTAACAAATGGTCCCATTATTATTTTAGTTGAACCGCAGCTTCCTGAAAACATTGGTATGGTCGCAAGGGCAATGGCAAATTTTGGGCTTTCTAAGCTTCGGTTAGTCAAACCTCGAGAAATGTTTCCAAATGAAAAAGCTATAGCTGCTGCAAGTAAAGCTGATCATGTCATTAACAACACTGTGATTTTTAATACATTGCGTGATTCAATTGCAGATTTACACTATGTTTTTGCCACAACAGCACGTGAAAGATGCGGATTTAAAACTGTAAAAAGTGCTGTCGAAGCAGCAAACGTATTACGTCAGCGTGAAAGTATCGGACATAAGACAGGTATTGTCTTTGGAAGAGAGAGATGGGGATTAGAAAATGATGAAATCAGCCTTGTTGATGAAATTATTACTTTTCCAGTTAATCCTGCTTTTGCGTCACTTAATATTGCGCAAGCGGTTCTTTTGATGTCTTACGAATGGATGAAAACAGGTCTAGAGAATGTCAGTGATACGGCATTTCGTGCCGCAGAGATGGAACCTGCAAATAAAACAATATTTCATGGTTTTTTATCTCAGTTAGAAGAGGCTTTGAATATCCGTGGGTATTTTAGACCCCTTGAGCGCAAAGAAGTAATGCTTGCAAATTTGCGCTCTGTTTTTACGCGCGCTAACTTTAGTGAACCTGAGGTTCGTTTATTACGAGGCATTATATCTTCTTTGGATCATTTTTCGCCACAATATCCACGGGGGAGTAGAGCACCTGAAGAGCGTGATCGTAAAAAAAATAAAAATAAGTGTGAAAATTAATGGATGAACGACCTGTTCTTTTTTTTGATAGCGGTATTGGTGGTTTAACAGTGTTCAGGGAAGCACGTATTCTTATCCCTGAAATGCAGTTTATCTATGTTGCTGATGATGCAGGATTTCCTTATGGAAATTGGAAAGAAAATATTTTGAAAGAGCGTATTTTAAAGATTTTTACAAATCTCTTAACACGCTACAATCCAGCCTTATGTGTGATTGCTTGCAACACCGTTTCTACACTGATGATGGCAGATTTACGACAGAATTTTCCTCATGTCCCTTTTGTAGGAACGGTTCCTGCAATTAAATCAGCTGCTGAACAAACAAAATCTGGTTTTATTTCCGTATTAGCTACTCCTGGAACAGTTAAACGTGCCTATACAAATGAATTAATTAACTCTTTTGCTGGACAGTGTCATGTTCAGCTTGTGGGAAGTAAAAAACTGGCTGGATTTGCTGAAGATTATTTACGGGGAAAATCTATCGATTCAGAAGAGTTAAGAAAAGAAATCCTGCCATGTTTTGTGGAAAAAAATGGACAATATACTGATGTTATTGTTTTAGCCTGCACACATTATCCTTTTTTGATTAACTTCTTTCGTGAACATGCTTTATGGTCCGTTGAGTGGATTGATCCGGCGAAAGCGATTGCCAAACATATCAGATCATTATTACCACTGTCGGAAAAAGTACACGATCAATATATAAAGAAATATCAAGATTTTGCGTTGTTAACATCGAAAAATATCACTTCTTTAACGGAGAATTTGTTTAAAGGATTTGGCTTAAAACTCATGAAAGGAGTTGACTTTGGGTTACGAGACCAATAATGATGATCTAGCTATTTTTTCAAGAAAATAGCATTAATTGACGTGTCCCGTGGATAACTTTGCATATTAATATGTTAAGGTATTCTGTCAGTCTTTAGTATTTAAAGGCAGAGGAGGGCGCGTTTCCTTGGGGTCTTGAGATCTCGTGTTTTATTTTATAAGGAAATGCGATGAGTAAACGCGAAACAACAAAGTATAAAATTGACCGTCGTATGGGAGAAAATATTTGGGGGCGTCCGAAATCTCCTGTCAATCGTCGTGATTATGGTCCAGGTCAGCATGGACAGCGTCGTAAAGGAAAACTTTCTGACTATGGGGTGCAGTTGCGCGCTAAACAGAAATTGAAAGGGTTTTATGGAGATATTTCAGAAAAACAATTTCATAAAACCTATGAAGAGGCTGCTCGTCGACGGGGTGATACTGGTGAAAATCTTATCGGTCTGTTAGAATCACGTTTGGATGCTGTTGTTTATCGTGCAAAATTCGTGCCTACGATTTTCGCTTCTCGCCAATTTATCAATCACGGTCATGTTAATGTAAATGGTCGGCGCACAAATATTCAATCTTATCGTTGTAAACCTGGTGATGTTATTGAGGTTCGGGAAAAATCAAAACAACTTGTTTTAGTTTTAGAATCAGTGCAATTGGCAGAACGTGATGTCCCTGATTATATTGAAGCAGATCATAAACAGATGAAAGCAACCTTTACGCGTATTCCTGCTTTTGCAGATGTTCCTTATGCTGTGCAAATGGAACCTAATTTGGTTGTTGAATTTTATTCTCGATAATTTTTCTGCAAGAGAAGTTGTTTTTCTCTTCTATTATTATAACTTCAAGATATTGTGTTATTTTTACAATCTCTGAAGTTAATAAGTGCTTTTTGTGAATGGTTCTATATTAAGTTTATTGCTATGTTTTATAGCCATAAACTTATATAGTTCCATTTCTTTTTTGTGTATCTAATTTATAAATTCAAAAAACATAAATGTAAGCTTGCTTTAATATTTGTTTTTATCTTTGCAAAACGAGCTGTTATTGTGCAGGATATGGTATTATGAATGATGTTTCAGTTGAATATCAGGCAATAGAAGAAAACGAAGGGAGAGATGATCCTTTAATAAGTGAAGCAGATAGTTGTCATCCAATGTTTCGTGTTGCTCCTTCAAGCGTAGAATTTAATAAATTGCGCAAACGACTTTTGCGTCATATGCGACAAGCTTTGGATGATTTTTCTATGCTCTCTACAGGAAAAAAATGGCTTGTTGCTTTATCGGGTGGAAAAGACTCTTATGGTTTATTAGCGCTTCTTTTAGACTTAAAGTGGCGAGGTCTTTTATCCGTTGAAATTCTTGCCTGTAATCTTGATCAAGGGCAACCAGGATTCCCTAAGCATATTCTTCCAGACTTTTTAAGTTCTTATAAAATTCCATATCGTATTGAATATCAGGATACTTATTCCATTGTTACAGATAAATTGGCAGAGTCGCAGACATATTGTTCACTTTGTTCTCGATTACGACGTGGTAATCTCTATCGTATTGCACGTGAAGAGGGATGTTCTGCATTAGTTTTAGGTCATCATCGTGATGATGTTTTAGAAACATTTTTTATGAATTTGTTTCACGGTGGCCGATTAGCTGCCATGCCTGGAAAACTTAAAAATGATGAAGGAGATCTTTTTGTTTTACGTCCCCTTGTTTATGCAGCTGAGGAGGATATGGAAAAATTTTCTCAAGCAATGCAATTTCCGATTATTCCTTGTAATCTTTGCGGTAGTCAAGATGGTTTACAACGTAATGCAATGAAAGAAATGCTGAAAAATATCGAAAGGCAAATGCCAGGACGTAAAGATACGATGATTCGCGCTTTAACAAATGTACGCCCAAGTCATTTGCTTGATAAGAAATTCTTTGATTTTAAGACCTGTTAATAAAGATTAGATATTTAAAAAATAAGTTCAAAGAGTTTAAGATAAGATACTTATTTATAATGATAATTTATTTTTTTCATTTAAATACCGTAAGATTGTTTTGTTTCAAATTCTCTTATATTGCATCCATAAAAAACATCCGCCTGCATATCACAAAGGAAATTTTTGTGTGCATAAAACACTATTGAAAAAAGTTTCCTTTCACTTATTAATAACTGTCGCAATATGAAAAATGGGAAAATAGTACGATTGTCGATTTGCTCTTTTGTTAAGTAAAAATGGTGAACCTTGTGGATTTTATTCTTTTGCGCCGCCGTCATCGTCGTTTAAGGCTCATTTAAGGCATTAAATTAAGAGAATATATAACTGCTTGGTATTAGTGTATAGAAACATTCAGGGTAACGATTGCTCGTGAATTCTTATGAAGTGAGTTACATAAGTGATCAAGTTCGATTGTGAGTAGCTGATCTTTTTATAAACCAATGCCGATAGAAATCTTCATCATTGAGGACAGGGAAGAAGTTAAATTTTCAAACTGCTACACCATAAAGATCATAGGCATCCGACTGTTCAATTTTAACGCTGACAAATTCACCAACACGCAACGGGCGTCGTGATGATATATGGACAACACCATCTATTTCTGGAGCATCATATTGACTACGACCTTTGGCAACTTTTCCTTGACTTTCATCGATAAGCACTTGGAGTCTTTTTCCAATTTTTTTCTTTAAAAGATGTGTGGAAATTTGTTGTTGTTTTGCCATAAAACGATGCCAGCGATTTTCTTTCACCTCTTCAGGAATATTTTCTAATCCCAAATCATTTGCGGCGGCTCCTTTTACTTCTTCATATTTAAAGCACCCAGCGCGTTCAATTTTTGCTTCTTCTAACCATTCTAACAGGATATTAAAATCTTCATTCGTTTCACCAGGAAAACCAACAATAAATGTTGATCGCAAAGCAAGATCTGGACATATTTTTCGCCATTTTTCAATTCTACGGTTTGTTTTTTCTATGAGTGCAGGACGCTTCATATGACGCAAAACAGCTGGTGATGCATGCTGAAAAGGAATATCCAGATAAGGAAGAATTTTTTTTGCAGCCATAAGTTCGATAACTTCATCAACATGGGGATAAGGATAAACGTAATGCATACGTATCCAAATACCCATATCGCCTAGTTCGCGACAAAGATCAAAGAATTTTGTTTTGATTGTACGATCTTTCCAAGAATTTTCGAGATATTTAAGATCAATACCATAAGCACTTGTATCTTGTGAAATAACTAAAAGTTCTTTTACACCCGCTTGCACGAGTTTTTCAGCTTCACGAAGAACATCGCTGATGGGACGTGAAGTGAGATCACCACGCAGAGTAGGGATGATACAAAAACTACACTGGTTAGAGCATCCTTCAGAAATCTTTAAGTAGGCGTAATGGCGAGGTGTTAAACGAATACCTTGGGGAGGAACTAAATCAAGAAAAGGATCATGAACAGGAGGAATTGCTGTATGAACAGCTTCTATAACACTTTCATAAGCTTGCGGTTTTGTAATAGCCAATACATTAGGATACGTTTGGCGAATAACATCAGGATCAGCACCAAGACACCCTGTTACAATAACTTTTCCATTTTTTTTGAGAGCTTCATCAATATTGGCTAATGATTCTCTCCTTGCCGAGTCAAGAAAGCCACAGGTATTCACAATAACGACATCAGCTCCTTGATGTTGACGTGAAATTTCATACCCTTCAGAGCGAAGGCGTGTAATAATTCGCTCAGAATCTACGAGTGCTTTTGGGCATCCGAGGGAGACAAAACTAATACGAGGTGCTACCATGATGATCCTACAATTACTATGAATGATTGAGTTAGGCTTTTTATAACTTAAAAATAATGTTCTTTATTTTTATACCTATGCAATACAATCTGTTACAAAGTTATTTGATTTTTTTCTACAAAATTTTATGTATTTTTATGCATGCATACAATTTTATCTTATTATATCGTAAAATTCTTTTATTGAGGACGATGATATAAGGCTGCTTCCTTCAAAGCATTCAAGTTCTTTTATAAAGTACGTGGTGAATATTTTAAAGCTTACTTGTCACGCCTTGCGTAAGTGAAGGACATGGAGGGAAGGGAAAATGAAACCCGCTCGATAAGGATCTGAATTGTTTATAGACCGAATTGGGGCATCCTTTGGCCGTGGAGAGGAAATCAACTGCGTGTGGCGCAATAAAAAATACTCAACAGCTTCTTATTGCGATATCTATCGCGTACTATAAGGTTTATTTTTAATATTTGCGAATAAGTCCGGTAAGTTTACCTTGTATTTCTACACGCTCGGATTCGTATGTACGTGCTTCATAATGAGGATTTGCGGCTTCTAATGCAATAGAAGCGCCTTTGCGTCGATAACGTTTTAATGTGGCTTCTTTTTTATCAATAAACGCAACAATAATTTCACCTGTTATTGCTGTATTTTGACGTTTCACAATGATCGTATCTTTATCAAGGATACCAGCCTCCATCATAGAATTATCTTTAACTTCTAATGCGTAGTGCTCACCTGTATTAACCATATTGCGTGGGAGAGAAAGAGTGTTTATTTGTTGTAGTATAGCAGAGGCGGGCACGCTCGCAGAAATACGTCCCATGATAGGAATGGTGATATTTTTTTTTTCTTCTTCATCAAAGTTGTCAAGGTTACTCAAGCTTTTTGATATTTCCCTTTTATTTCTTTCTATCATATTGGGAGAAATTTTACGTGCTAAAGAAAGATTAAATGTTATTTTCTCAGGGAGTCGAATCACTTCCACTGCACGAGCGCGATTGGGTAAACGACGTATAAACCCTCGTTGTTCTAAGGCTATAATGAGCTTATGAATACCAGACTTTGAAGAAAGTTCTAATGCATTTTTCATTTCTTCAAAAGAAGGAGGAACACCTGTTTCTTTTATATGGTTATGAATAAACAAGAGTAGCTCATATTGTTTACATGTTAGCATTCAATATTCCAATCAAAATAATAAAAAAGGAGTAAAGTAAAAATACATGTATATATAACACTTTTACAAATTTTTCTCGCAAAATCAAAATTATTTTATTTATTTTTGATCTTATAATTTAAGTTAATGAAGCAATACATTTATTTATAGACATATTTAAATTATTATTTATATAAAACTTACTTTAATCATTTTATAAAATTATTATTTATATATTATATATCTACATTAATATTAAACAATGTATAAAAGTACTCTATAGCTGTGACTGAATTATCCAACACTAAATTTTTGCTTCATGTCTGCTTTATTCTATAGAATAAATTGGCTTTCGTTATATATTCATTATGCATGAATAAAAATCACACCCTCAAAATGCAATTGTTTCTCATTATCCCATTTTCAGGTCTAACGTGCCAACCGCTATATACTATTTTACTGAACCCTAATGTTGCGATAATTTTTAGTTATTGAAAGGAGGCATAAAAGGTATTTTCATTTATTTTTTATAGTTTTATTCTCTCACTTGTATCGGTCAAAAAAATGCTTTTTATTGTTTCAAGATAAACAGATTTGAAATGAGAGAATCTCACAGTATTTGAGATCTCTCACTCAAGTGAGAAAATGATATTACAGTAAAAAGTATTTTTCTTCTCTATCCATTATGCTCAACAAGCCATGTGAGGGAAGGGGTAATTTCTTATAATTTTAGCGCTTCGAATCTATGCAATATTTCGCAGTGAAATTGTTCCTTGATTGAAACTTCAAAAAGAAGATTAAAGAGTACCTATACAATGATGAAAAAAGGGAGGGAAAACGGAAAATTATTGATAACTGAAGAAAATAATAATATTTTTCTTCAAAAGGTGTTGACCAAATGAAAAGTCAACCGTATGTTCCCTTCACTTTCTGCAAATTAGATAGTCTCCAAACTAGATAGCTTGTGTGAGAGCGCGTAGCTCAGCTGGTAGAGCAACTGACTTTTAATCAGTAGGTCCAGGGTTCGAATCCCTGCGCGCTCACCAACTTTAAATAATATCAATAGACTATACAAAAATTTAAGAATCTTTCTTGTTTTGATTCTTTTTGGGGTTTCTTATTGATTCTATAGCCAGTCATTTTCTATCAGATATTTTGGAATAGAGCGATGCTATGCTGTCTCCTGTCCAACAACAAAGAGCTTTAAGCTTACGATACGGTTGTACCTATGTTGGCAGCACATGTGGTTGCTCCTTTTCTCAATCTATAGATTGATTTTTTTATACCTACTGCATTACATGATTCGCAAAACAAGTTGCTAAAATCACCACTTATTCACAGTTTATATTATGAAATGACTTTTCTATAAGATGTTGATTTATTTATTTTTTATTCTTTTTAACATCTACTATAGTACATTTATTTCTTACGAAAATCATAAAAAGGTTAACAATGTGTTAATTTCTTGATAAAAGGGACAAATTCAAGAGTGGTATATGCGCGAGGGAAATCATTTAAAAACGTAAATTCTTCCGTCGCGTACAAAAAGCGTGACGTGGTTTTTACAGTAGTACTTAACAGAAATAAGTGGACTGAATAGATGCCTTCAAATAGAAAAAAGAAATTTACTTTTATTATTAAACCAACACTTCAATTGTTTTCTATGATCGTCATTTCTCAGTCACTGGTATCTTGTTGCGCAAGCCAAACTATGAATTTTTCAATAAAAGATTCCTATCATAATAAACCAATTGACGTGAACACTTCTGTCCTACCTCAACAAGTATCCAATAAGAAGAAACAATCGGAAGAAAAAAAGCGTGGACGAGCTGTTGTTGGTAAACCTTATCAAATAAAAGGAAAGTGGTATTATCCTCAAAATGATCCGACTTATAAACGTGTTGGCGAAGCATCATGGTATGGTTCAGATTTTCATGGACGTTTAACTGCCAACGGTGAAATTTATGACATGAATCTTTTGACTGCTGCTCATCCTACAATGCCTTTACCTAGCTATGCTCGTGTTACTAATTTGAAAAATGGATCTTCAATCATTGTTAGAGTGAATGATCGCGGACCTTTTATGAAAGACAGAATCATTGATTTATCAAGGCAAGCTGCGGCAATACTGGGGTATGTAGATAGGGGGGTCGCAGATGTTAAAGTAGAATATATTGCTGAAGCACCCGTTGGCTATTATGATGGTGCATATTTAATGGCCTCTTATACTCCTGGAAATGCTGCCTCATATTCATTGGCGTCAGAAAATGCTTTGAAAAAAAGAGAAACTGTTTTGTTAAAAGAGAAGCGCAATACAGGAAACAAAGAAGAATTAGCTAAAGCAGCTGCTGTTGAACAGGAACAACGTAATAAAACTGTTGCAGTTAAATTGCCAGAAATTGGTCCTATCATGGTTGATAAGCCGATGCCATTCGATCAAGTTGCTTCTATAAATAAGCTAAACAAAAAAACAAAGGTCAATTGGCTACAGCTGTTTTAAGAAAAAATGCGTTGATTTTTTATCTATATAATTCTCTAGTAAAAAAGATAAGAACTTACGGATTTATTAGTGGAAGGTTTTCATCTTAAAGCGCGTTGTCCTTTTAAAAAAGCGTGGTTGGGTGCTATTATAAATTCAGTACGTCCTTTCCACTCCATTGCTGATCTATTCGTCGTTTTATGATATTGCTTGCTTAATAAAGCGCCTACTTTTCTTGCTGTAATAGCTTTTGCTAGACGAGGGTAGATTATTGTATCGGGTCTGTTTGTGTAATTTCCAAAGCAACTATACAATCAATTTGAGAGGAATAAAAAGCTTAAAAAGTAAAAAAATATTTTCTTTTGATTCGTTTTTGCAGCTTTCCAAAGCATCCACGGTAATATCTTATGAAGAGATTATGCATTACCTCATGCTTTTGTTTATCGTATTCTTTAATGGAGTAAGTCCCCTCACGAAAAACAGAGCGTCTCAAACAAAATACACTTACATTGCCAATTCACGTACTCCCAGCCAATATTTAATCAAATCAATAGGTTATATAAAAGTTCGGGAGTTTTGATTCCGTTGATTCTTTTAACTTATTTTCTACCTATCCCTAACTTTTTTATAGCTTATACCCAATCATTTTATCTAGATAACTGGATTTGCTAGCAGGGCGCTTGACTCTTATTTTTATTGATCGTATAGTGACGATATACGATAAGGGGCGGTAATCGCAATTGTGAGTTTCAAACATAAGAGCTTAAAATTATTTTATACAACGGGTTCCACAAAAGCTATTCGACCAAATCACGTAAAAAAATTACGCGTTATCTTGACAGCTTTAACAAGTGCTACGACGCCTGAAATGTTGAAAGCGCCTGCCTTTAAAATGCATCCTCTTAAAGGTGAACTTATGGGATATTATTCCATATGGGTGAATGGAAATTGGCGTGTTACTTTTCGCTTTATAGGAACAGATGTGGAGCTTGTTGATTATCAAGATTACCATTGATGAAAGGAACGAAAACAAATGATGCATAACCCCGCACATCCGGGCGAAGTTCTAAAAGTAGCTTTCTTAGAAGAAATGGGGATAACAATACAAAAGTTAGCTGATCATCTCCATATGACAAGAGCTTCTCTATCAAGAGTGATTAACGGACATGCCTCTATGAGTACCGAACTTGCAGTGAAATTAGAACTAGCTGGTTTTAGTAAAGCAAAATTTTGGCTGGATATGCAAACGAATTATAATTTATGGCAAACAATGCAACAGACACAACCACCTATTTCTCCTCTGGTTTCTGATGCACCTCAAACGCCGCATTAATTTCATTCATAATTTTGATGGGGCTTTGGTTTGTTTTCTTACTGTCAACTATGCTTCTAACTTTTTTGAAGTTTTTTGATTGCTTCTATTGCAAGTCGTTTTCTATCGGCTGTTTTGGTATAGAGGGATGCCATGTTATCTTCTGTTCAGCCAAAAAGCGCTTTCATTTGCGAAACTGTCGCACCAGCATTGGCTGCACGTGTTACTGCTAATTTTCGCAATCCGTGCGCTGATTTTTTAATACCTGCTGCATTACATGCTTCACGAAAGAGGTTGCCAAAACTTTCTTTGACAAGCTTATTTCCACCTTTACCACAAATAAATGTTTCATCTCCAATAGGTCCAATTTTAAGTGTTTCCTCTAGTTCTGGTAAAATAGGAAGAAAAACATCTGTTTTAAATTGGCTCTTTTCTGTTTTGAGATAAATGATATTATCTTTGACATCTTTCCAGCCGATACCAACGGCATCACCACGACGCAAGCCTGTATAAAGAAGAACATAAATCCAGACGCGTTCATGTGTACCATGTGACCAACGGTGATAATATTTGTCTATGTCCTCTTCTAGCCATGGCAGTAATCCCTCACTGTTTAAAGATTTTGGTGCTTTTATATTAAAGGCAGGATTTCTATTTAAAAGGGCATTATCAACCGCCCAATTAAAGAGACCGTTTAAAGAGGTCAAAAAATGTTTTGCCGCCGCGGGGGTCTCTCGCCTTCTGTCTACGGCTTCAAGAATGTGTTGTTTGTTTATGCTTTTATATGCACGATCACCGATATGTTTAGAAACATTATTCAGAATTCGATATTTAACTTTTTTAGTAGATTCTGATTGATTATGCCATTGCATGCTTTGTAAATACTGATGCAACAACCAATCGAAAGACCCTTCTGTAAGTCTGGTACGCCTCTTTGTTTTGGAGGAGCCATTTTGTGCTTGCTTAATAGCCAGCGTATAATTATCAACAAACTCTTGCGTTCCATAGGTTCCTTCAATCCGAAACCGTGGTCCATGACCAATACGTACATACCATATAACTTTACCATGGCGTGTACGTTCACGAACAAGATGCGGTGGACGGCGTTTTGGCATGGCTAAAACTTTATACCGTCGACAGAGGGGCAGCTTTTGCTGGTCTCGTAGTCTTCTTGCTCGTTTTCAAGCGGTGGAAAATCGTCAATGCTATAAGTATTATCTGTCGTTGTTGGTGTTATGGTTTTATTGATATGAATTAATAATTCCCCTGTAGGTTTGATTTCTATGAGTTCACATCCTTGTTTTTTAGCTTCTCTTAAAGCACGAGCAATAGCTGGTTGCGTGATAGTAGGTGGGCGGTGTGGCATGTTTATTCCCCTTCATTTTAGATGTAATTCACTCGTGGCGTGAATCACGCTGGTGTTAAAATTTTGTTTGTGTTGCTAGAAAGGAACGTCGTCCCCTGTTAAGTTTTCTGTCTTTTCTTTGTAAACAATTTTGTAATCGGCATAAATTTTTACGTCGCCATAAATTCTTGGATCACCATCAATAATTGCATATTTGTAAATTTGTGCGTCCCCAAAAATATCCCCCCATATACTTTTGCGTTATCATAAACTTGTGCATTGCCATAAACGCGTGCAAAATAAGCAACTTTCGCGTTATCAAACACTTTAGCGCTGTCGTAAACTTCGGCACCACAATAAACCATAGCTTCATCACTAACCCAACAGTTGGCTTCATGACTTAGGTTGTCCTCATCCTCTATAAAGCCCCCCAAGGTTACCTTTCTTGACGCCACCAAAATCTCTTAATGCTCTAATTCGGTGAAGCGTAAATCCATCAACCTCTGTTGTTTCATCAGTCAATTCATATTTTCTCATCTGGTTTGTTTTCTAGTTGAGATTCTTCTATCGTCATCAATCCAGTCGTTCCAACATACACATGCTTCACCGTAAATTTTTGCATGACCGTAAATATGCGCATCACCATAAACTTGTGCATTTTCGTAAACCTTAGCATCACCAAAAACCTTGGCATAACCATAGACTGTTGCATAACCACCAATCCAGCAATTACCATGATGCGATAGATTGTCTTCTTTCTCGATATAGCCGCCAAGATCACCTTGCTTGACGTCCTCCAAATCTCTCAATGCACGAATGCGGCGGAGCGTTTTGCGCCCAACTTCGATTGTTTCATCTGTCAGTTCATATTTCTTTTCCATGATTTATTTCCTTAATTTGCGCACAATCCACCCGTAGCGTAAATCATGCATTACTTAAAAGTTGTTAGGAAAGGGCGGGGGTGCTGGGAGGAGAGAGAACCCCCATAGGTTTAATCAGCTTTTGTCAAAATCTTGTGCATCTCTTGTTCTATTTCCCCTAAAAAGATTTCGACCGCTTTATTGATCTCTTCAATGTGTTTCTCATCACGGTTGATGCGTTTGATTTTCATTCTCAAACCAGTAGATTTGCCTACAAAGTTTGGATTATAGCTTACGAAATCACACCACTTTTGTCCTGTACAAGCCATTTGGAATTGCATCTGTGCGTGATATTCTGGCTTGATTTCGTCACCTATAAAAAAACGAAGATGAGTCATTGATTGTGGACATTTGACTTCGATTAAACCGTCCTCTCCAATGAACCCATCAGGACTTGCACCAGCCATTTCCATTTTTGGGTGTGGAATACGCGCGTTGAAGAAGAGCTAAACGATTTTGCTGATAAAAAAGAGCACATATCGCAAGTTCGTAGTGAGGCTGGTAAAAAAGGTGCACAAGCAAAAAATAATACAAAACAACATGTTAATAATTTTGCTGAAGCAAACGCTAAGCAAAATCAAGCTATAAAGAACCAGAATAAGAATATATATAAAAAAACTAAAACTA
>NZ_JBHIMX010000109.1:0-943 GCF_042194435.1 Bartonella sp. LB28NMGDW | reverse complement strand
GGAGTAGCGATTTATGAGTATTTTGGGAGATGGAGTAATTCGACCAAGAAGTTACAAGATTTTGTCTATCGTTATGGCAATACAGGGGCGATTGTTAGTGCGCATAGCCGTGGTAGTTTGACAGTGGGCAATGGAATGCGTGACTTTGAACAGCGTGGCATTCACGGTATAGCAGAAAAAACAGATATCTATCTTTTTGGACCAGCTGATAACTCTCAATCAATAGCGAATGCACTCTATTATGTGAGTGATGGTAAAAAAGATCATATTTATTTACAAAACCATATATTCGATCCCATTGGTACAGGAATTGGTCACAATCTACCTACTTTTTATAAGGCACCCTTAAGGTTCCCTTATGCAATATTTCCACCAGCAACTCCAATGATAGAGCAAGGGAAAGCTCTAGGCGGCTTTAAATCTAGTACCCATAGGTGTTATGGTAATGCGGGTGATGCGTGTGAACGTGATTATGGAACACATCATAATAATAATACAAAAATTTATGCACCTCATGCAATTTTGGATAATTTAGGTTTAGGTTATTTATGGAGAAAAAAATGAATACACTGTTTAAATTATTGAGTGGGATAGTTTTATTAAGTATAGCTGGATGTGACATTGAAAACATTGACAAACCTGCTCCAGGGTACGTGAATATGTGGGAGAAGCCAGGAGCAGATTCTACTGAGGTAGGAAAAGCCTTATTAGAATGTGGAATGCCGAGTCTTATCGATCCTGATTCAGAAAATAGAGAGAGAAGCAACAATGCAAAAGCAACAACTTATGCTTGTATGATTCAAGCAGGATTCCACTATAAAGATAAATGGGGAGGAACTTGGTGTCAAAACTATAAAGCCGAAAACTTGCCCATTTGTCAGCCTGGTGCTGTCATCCCGAAGAGAAGTGTCGAAAAGCGCTTAAACAGCCCGTTTTGTAAAAG
>NZ_JBHIMX010000108.1:0-974 GCF_042194435.1 Bartonella sp. LB28NMGDW | reverse complement strand
ATGCGTGCAAAGCGCTTCGGTTTAACGCTACAGGAGGCAAAAAATCCACTTTCTGGGTCTTACATAGGGCGGCTTTGTTTACAAGGCGTGCTTACACAAGAGCAATATGATGCCGCCCAGCAATATCTACAGATAAGAAACGATTACCTTTGTGCAAAAGGCTTGCCTAATGCAATTTATGACGAAATGCCGTCATCTTCAGATGATAAGGCAAGAGATAAATGGGTAGCATTTGCAACAGAGAAGTTTATCAACACGCAAGAGGCACTAAAAGAAGCCCAATGCCTCTATAGACAATATAACCTTTATGCAGCGTTACAGTATCTCGTTATAGAAGATCAAATGTTACCACATCTTGTGAATTCATTACGCGTTACTCTTAATGTGCTTCAGAAACATTTTGATCGTAAATGACAATCTCTATTACGGTTTCATTATATCATATATCGTTGGTAAGTCTCTGCAAAATCTAGCGACTTGTTTAGTGTTTTCATAATCACCGGTGCTCACGTCAGATACTACAACTATCATTTGTGTTTTGGGGCTAATGCCAGTTCCAGTCGAATTACTAAGAAATTTTTTTGCATAATAAATCATTGGATTTTTGCTGTTATTGGATTCGTTGTATGCCCACATAAAATCTCTTTCACTCCAATTATGTTCATAACGTAAACGACTTATTACATTGGGTAGCATTGCCCATGACATTTCTTCATTATACTCACCCCGCAATAAATTCACAAAGCGTCCACATAAAATAACGAATACGTGACGATGCAATACAGGATCAAATTTGGAAGGCATCTTATGATGGCCACGGCTGTATACAAATTCTTGTGCTTGGCTTAGCTTATTAAAATGCGTAAAGCCAGTATATTCTTTACTCGCGTATTTGTCGTAAAGTTGATTATACTTCTCTATAGTATCTACACTTGTAAACATACGCGTCAATTTGTCTATAAATCCAAATGACG
>NZ_JBHIMX010000107.1:0-978 GCF_042194435.1 Bartonella sp. LB28NMGDW | reverse complement strand
GTTTTTGGGAGCCCAGCCGATGTGATTATAGCCAATCCCAATGGGATAAGCTGTGATGGTTGTGGCTTTATCAATACGCCCCATGCGACCTTAACCACAGGTGTTCCCGAAATTGATGCGAGCGGTTTTTTGAAAGGCTTTGAGGTGCGAGGTGGGGATATTACCTTTGGCGCCAAGGGAGCCAATTTTTTCTCTGGTCAAGGGGCGGTTGATATTGTCGATATTGTCTCACGCACAGTGCATTTTGAAGGAGCTGTTGCGGGCAAGGAAATTGGAGTGACAGCAGGGACGGGTCACTTTGATTATGCTTCACGGGAAATGAAAGAACTGACCGATATTACTGGTAAACCGGAATATGCGATAGATGGCTCTGCTTTGGGGGCTCTACAGGCGGATCAGATTAAACTTGTGGCAACAGAAAAAGGTGTAGGGGTTCGCATGCGCCATGATATGGCAGCCAATGCGGGGCAGTTGCATCTTTCTGCTGACGGGAAAATCTCCCTGAAGAATGTTTTTGGTCATGGGGGTGTTGTTCTCAAATCGAAAAGCCAGAGCGTATTGGCAAAGCACATCACCTCGAAAAAGCATATTGATATTGCCGCCCATAAGGATGTGACGTTAGAAACGGTTGGCGCTGAGGGTCATTTGAAGATAGAGGCGCAGGATGGGCTTTTATCGATTGCCGGTAAAGCAACATCGGGAGGCAATATGGAGCTTTCTTCGCGCCAGACACTTCAAGTTTCAGGGCTAGGGTCAGGTGCTGATATGGCTCTTGAATCGGGCGGAGACTTGAAGCTTGAGGGGATTGTTTTAGCGCAAGGGAAGCTCAAGGCGCATGCCGGTGGTGATATACAGGCGCAGCTTTTAGCCGGTGGGGTTGATATGGCGGCAACGGGTGCTACTGGTGTTGTTGTTCTTGGCACCCAAGGGGATGTTGATCTCCAGAGCAGTCAAGGTGCGATTGTCGCTGAAAGTGTT
>NZ_JBHIMX010000106.1:0-992 GCF_042194435.1 Bartonella sp. LB28NMGDW | reverse complement strand
GCTCTTCATTTTCGCACATCACTAAGAGAATTTCATCAGAATTTATAAACACTGGTTTATTCACAAATGCCTCCATACTGCCTATTGGCAAAAGTTATTTTCTAAGATATGGAGTGATTAATACGTTTTTCGTAACGATGTGTCAATAGATAAAATACGAAAAACGTATTTTTATTTTTATAAATCTATTCGATTTTGTTTATTATCATTAATGTTAATGAGGTGCTTATGATAGAAAATATAAAAGAAAAGCAGCTATCCATCATGCTAAATAAATTAACCGAATGTGAAAAAAAAGCTTTTATGAATTTCTTGCTGCGAGCAGAGATTTTAAAAGATCCTCGACAATCTTCTTTTCAGAATCATTCGCTTGTGAATATAAGTAAAGAAAATCATCAGAGTAAGGTCCAGAAATAGGTGAAGAATCTTTAAAAAACTCCATAATTTTAACTAATTCATCTGCCTTAATATCTCTCATTTCCCTATTTGTATTAAGATTAATCATATTGGATATAGCTGGTCTTCTTATACCAAGATGGGCGGCAAGCTTGGCTTGGCTCCCTCGTCCCATTTTATCAAGCTCTTTTTTTATCCAAATTTTTAGCTCTTTTTGCCTAATCATAATTAAGTTTATTCCTTATTTTTAAAGTCCTTACAATATAAAAATACAATGATACGTTTTTCGTATTGACTAAATATTTTTGATATCGTATTTTTATCGCTATGATAAAAACATATACGAAAACCGCAAAACTCATAATTGAGTATCTAGGTGGGTATAAAAAAGTTGCTAATATCGTTAATCGCAATGTTATTGTAATTAGAAAATGGGCTTACCCTTTTGAAAAGCGAGAGGGTAAAGGCGGAATTATACCAGCTAAGTATCAAATTATGCTTCTGAACTATGCACGTGATCATGGGATAGATTTGCGTCCAGAAGATTTTTTTTATCCCGAGCGCTTGCAGAGATTAATGCAAGAGCAACACCCCCC
>NZ_JBHIMX010000105.1:0-992 GCF_042194435.1 Bartonella sp. LB28NMGDW | reverse complement strand
ACGGTTTTTAAAACATTTGATAAGTTTGCTCTTGATGAGATGCAAGGAGTTATAGACCCCATTGATAACCGGATTTACTGGTCCTTAAAGAGAGGCAATAACGAGCAAACCACCTTTGTTTATGATTGGGGTTTACAGAAATGGTCGACACTACAGGGAAAGCCTTTCACGTTGTTTCCAGTGTTTACAACAGGATATACTTTAGAACAGTTAGATGAGATTTCGATCAATCTTGAGGCATTGCCGGCTTCTTTAGACAGCCCTCGTTGGCAAAGTGGCGCTCCAATGCTTGGTGCTTTTGATGAAAACAATCGGCTTGTTATGTTTACGGGAGCACCGATGGAGGCAACGGTTGTTTCGCAAGAGATGGGGGCGCCGGATGGAAGTTTTAACTTTGTCACGAAGATGTTTGCCGAAGTTGATACGACGGAAGGTTTTTTAAGCATAGGGGAACGTCGTCTTCGCAATAATCAGACACCGATCACATGGCATAAGGAAAGGGTGTGTTCTTATGTCACGGGCGCTTATCATGGGCGTTCACGCAATCGTTATCACCGGTTTAAATTACGCATTCCTAAGAATGAACCTTGGACGATGATAATAACGCATTATATATAAAAACACAATAAAGTCAATGGTTTGAGTGAAATTATTTTATAAGAATCCACTTAAGAATCCACACTTTTATGCATGATTCATTTGACCATTTTTTATATAAGATTGCCATGTATGAATAGACCATAAAAAGCAAATCATGATGTAAATATTATAACGCATGTAAACGTTCAAATGAAATGAAAAGCCGATATCATTCATAACAGTTTATAAATTTTATGATACGTTTTTATCACAGCACAAATCACATTGTTAAAAATTTAGTCGTTTGGAATATCGATAACATACGTTTAAAGATCACATCTTGTTTTAATAATTGGATTGTTAATCGCATGATAAAAACAAAATTATTGGTTCCCAAAATTGGGAAGCAAAAA
>NZ_JBHIMX010000104.1:0-1009 GCF_042194435.1 Bartonella sp. LB28NMGDW | reverse complement strand
ATAAAGTTGAGAGAATATGGTGAAGACCTATGAGTGATCTTTATATGACCAAAGATGGTGATATGGTTGATGCCATTTGCTGGAAATACTATGCAAAGGGTCAACAAGCCCTTGCTGTTGAACGCGTCTATGCAGCGAATTTGGGGCTTGCAGACTATGGACCCATTTTAAAAGCAGGCATCACGATACTCTTACCAACCCTCCCCTATCCGAAAGCCACACCAGTAATCAGAATTTGGGGTAGCAAATCATGAAACCTTTTTGCATGGTTCTGGCAAATGGAGAAGACATCACAAAAACGCTCATGGACTATGTTTTATCGATTGAAATTACCGATGAAGCAGAAAACAAAAGTGATCGTATTACCATAGAGCTTGATGACCGTGCGCGTGACAGTGATAACGGCTTTCTTGATATTCCTCTTATCGGGACAGTCATTTCTGTAAAACTTGGCTATGAAGGCGGAAAAAACCGCGATATGGGAGCCTATCTGATAGACGAAATCTCTGTAAGCAGCCCACCACAAAGCTTAAGCGTGACAGGGCGCGCCGCATCAATGAACACGTCTTACAGAACCCCCAAAAGCCAATCCTATCACCAGCAAACCCTTGGCAGTATTGTTCAAGAGATAGCAGAGCGTAATGGCTATACGCCAAAGGTTGATCCTTCTCTTGCAAAAATCGTTGTGCGTCACATTGACCAAACAGCTGAAAGCGATATGGCTTTTGCTGCACGCCTTGCAGAAGAATATGATGCGGTAGCAAAGCCCGTTGATGGTAAACTTGTTCTTGCCAAACGGGGTGAAGGCAAAGCCATCACCGGTGAAACACTCCCCATAGTTGTTATCCATGAAAAACATTGCACCTCTTGGGATTTTAAATACAGTGCGCGTGATGAAGCAGGTGCAGCCAATGGCTTAGAAACAGATGTGGGAGACGACCAAAAAGCCGCGGCTGATGCACGAGAACCAGAAGAGATTGATGATGATGAAAACTTTATCCATATGGAT
>NZ_JBHIMX010000103.1:0-1067 GCF_042194435.1 Bartonella sp. LB28NMGDW | reverse complement strand
CACAAGAAGATGCGGCTGGAAACGTTGCAAACACAACACCAGACAAGGACGATACCCTTGATCCAAACGCCCCACCAGACGCATGCGACGAAGGAGACGGCGTAATCCATATGGACGAAGAGGATACATGATAGGTTATAAACCAGATTTAGAGCCCCTCATTAAAAAGATTGCTTAAGTACCTCCCTTCCCCATCTTTAAAGGTGGGGAGTGGACACTAAAGTTACACGTGTGGAACTGGTCGTTCAAGAGGCTGTACAGCCAAACGAAACCCCATGGTACGCAGTAAAGCATTCAAGCTGCGGAACTCTGGATTACCTTTTTCTGAAAGTGTACGGTAAAGTTGTGTTGGGTTCAAGTTGGCTGCTTTAGCTACAGCTTGAACACCACCATAAGCTTTGGCCATTTGGCGTAGAGTTACAAGCAGCTCACCCTGATCACCATCTGCTAGGATTGCATCAAGGGTAGCTGCTGCCAACTCAGGATCACCACGGAATATTTCTGCCATTGCATCATCATGGTTACGGTCTTTCATTTTTGCACTCCTTTAATCTTCACGGTTTTGCCAATCACGCCAGCAAGCACATGCACGAGTGATATCAGTCTCTTGTGTTTTTTTGCTGCCACCGCATAATAGCAACAATACGGTCTTTCCAGATTGGACATAATAAACTCGGTAGCCAGGACCAACATTAATACGCAATTCATGAACACCCTCACGAAGCGGCTTGAAATCGCCAAAGTTTCCCTGCTCTAAACGATTAAGGCGGCGAATAATTGCAGTTTTAGCCTGCATATCACGGAGCTTTCGCAGCCAATCAGCTATCAAGTCTTTGCCATCAGAAGTAAGGTAGTGACGTATTTCAAACATGATGTATATTCGTTTATAAACGAATATTTGTCAAGAAAGAAATTAAAAGTTGAGAAAAAATCTTCTTTTATTCCAATGAAAAAGCGACATGAAGCTTAACCAAGCTATCTTTCCGAATAGGAAAGATGTCAATTTTTTAATCCAGCTCTGCTTTTGCGGGGCTTTTTTTATGGAGAATCATATGCGAAAAATATCA
>NZ_JBHIMX010000102.1:0-1076 GCF_042194435.1 Bartonella sp. LB28NMGDW | reverse complement strand
TAACAATAAAGCTATCATTTTAGATTACGGTATAATCTTTTAAAGGCAATGTAAAAGAAGCGTATTCACTTTAAGATAGTGTTTCTTAAAGCAATCCAAATAAGAGTATCTAAAAGTGCAAATGATTTCTTTTTAGAATAACGCATATAGACTATCCTTTTAGGATTATATGTAAGCAACTTAACAAAAGAGGTATAGAACCTATAGGTTATAAGACCTTATACCCCTTGTGAGGTTAACATGCCTATCATATGAGCATGCTTTAATAAGCTTATTCAGTTTCTCTTAGTTCTAATTTTGGTAGTTTTTTTACGATTTTCATTGTCTCTAAACTTACGGTAATAACCCTTTGAAACAACTCTAGAGGGTAGGCAGGATTGCCAATGGTTTCAACAGCATAGCAATTGGCATCATTAACAATGCCACTCTTTTTATCAGTCTTTACGCATTGACGCCCCATAACCCATTCAAGAGCGGGTTTACCATTAACGATATACGCATAAGCTTCAAGAGGGATGTCTGTTATTGTGATATTGCTGTTGTAAATAACTTTAGATTTATCCTTTTCCTTACTATTCTTAATTTTTGCGAATTTCATTTCTGTAACGTAATAAAATTTTTCGGGATTAGAGATCTCTGTTTGTTTTGGATTACCCTTTTTAAAGGTCACTGGATAAGGCTCTACATCTTCATAGTTTACATGCAAATGACCCAGTTTACGCCCTGCTGTAACAAACTTCCAAAAATCTTCAGCGCTTTTTACACAAGGGATGCGAGGCAACTCTTTAGAGAGGTTATCAGCATAACGGGCACGGTAATCTTCTGAATGTAAAATCCCATAAACATAATAGAACAAATCATCTTTTGTTATGGTTTTAGTAAGTAAGCAGAGAGGCAATTTTTAAACCTATATCTGTACTATTATCGCGTTTTTTGCTTATTTTAGTAATAAGCTATCGGCATGCTATTTTTCTTATCAAGCGATAATAATGGAGTGTTTCTTGTTGTCTCTAATATGTAACAGTTCCAATAAATTTGGTATATTCTATGAATAAGAGTCTTTACTTGAAGCTCAA
>NZ_JBHIMX010000101.1:0-1079 GCF_042194435.1 Bartonella sp. LB28NMGDW | reverse complement strand
CCGCCTTCAAAACGGCGCGATTGAAAATTCACGGTACCACTGAACATGTCACCACTTGCACCACGTATCGCCCACCCAGTCCGCGTACCTAGATCAAAACAAAGGATTGTATGAAGCATCTAAATCACTTACATTTAATGATGGTTTTTTCTTAGAATGGTGCTTAAACGACTTCTCTGCACACAATTTTACTGCAATTCACACAATAAGAAACGTTAGAAAAAGATAATTTTTCAATGAGCTTTGCTTGCTCGTGTATTATTTCGCCTTTTTCATTTATCTCTTGTCTAAGCCTTTTTGTGGTTTTAAAAGCAGTATAAGCTGCATAACAAGATATAATAAGCGCAATTAAGCCCATCTCTATCTCCTCACTTACCCTTCTTCTTACTCTTCTTATTCTTATGAGGCGGCGCTTTTACTGCTTCATCACGCTGTTTAAGCTCTTGTGTTAGTCTTTCAACTTCCTCGTCGCGTGATTGAACATCTGCTTTTAGTGCCTGTATCTTTTCACTTTTCCGTTTAAAGTCTTCTCGGTACGCATCTATCTTTTGCTTCAATTCTTTAATTTCCGCATCACATGATTGAACATGTACTGTTAGTAGCTCTATCGTTTCACTGTTCCGTTTAAACTCTTCTCGGTACGCATCTATCTTTTGTTTAAGTTTTTCAATTTCCTCGTCACGTTCTTCAATCTCTTGCTTCAGTTCTTCCATTTCCTCCTCGTCACATTCTTCCATCTTTTGCTTCAGTTCATCAATTTCCTCGTCGCGTTCTTCAATCTCTTGCTTCAATTCTTTAATTTCCTCGTCGCGTAATTGAACATCTGCTTCGAGTTCTTTAATTTCCTCCTCACGTTCTTTAATCTCTTGCTTCAGTTCTTCCATTTCCTCGTCGTCATGTTCTTCTATCTTTTGTTTCAATTCTTCAATTTTCTCGTCGCGTTCTTTAATCTCTTGCTTCAATTCTTTAATTTCCGTATCACGTGATTGAACATCTGCTTCGAGTGTCATTACAACTTCACTTACATTTCTGAACGCCTTTTCATGCTCTTCAGTCTTTTGTTTCAGTTGTTTAATTTC
>NZ_JBHIMX010000100.1:0-1080 GCF_042194435.1 Bartonella sp. LB28NMGDW | reverse complement strand
CATTTCTTTTAAAAAAGTGGAATTTGTCATCTTGATTTCCTACATTGCGCGCAATTCACCCGTGGCGTGAATCACGCTTGTGTTTAAAAATGTTGTTTGGTTGTTAGAAACGGCTTATGTAGCTTATATCGCTTGCTGAATAGTCACTTTCGTAGATGATTGAATTGCGTCCACGAATTTCAAGATTACCAGAAATATTTACATTATCTAAAATATATACTCCATCTAGAATTTTCATATTTCCGGAAATGTGTGCTTTATCACTTATATAAGCATCTCCATAGACACGGGCATTGCCATAAACATGGCCCAAAACTCGAGCCTCACCATAAATTTGTGCATTGCCGTAAATTTGCGCATCATATTCAACATATGCTTCACCGCAAACTTTTGCATTTTCATAAACACGCGCCCTGCCTGTAATTTGTGCGCGTTCAAATACTTGTGCATTGCCGAAAATCTTAGCGTCACCACAAACCATAGCTTTATGCCAAACCCAACAATCGCCTTCATGCGATAGGTTGTCTTCTTTTTGTATATAGCCACCTAAGTAACCTTTTTTAATATTTCTAAAATCTCTTAATGCACGTATGCGATAAAGTTTTTTACTTTTATCGGTTCTTGCATCATAAAATTCTTTTATTTCATCAGTAAGTTCGTATTTCTTTTCCATGATTACTATTTCTCACGTTCTTCGATTATGGTGGAGCCACTAATTTTACAATTTCCAGCAATGTTTACACGACAGCAAATATATGCTTGATTGTAAATTTTAGCATTTCCGTAAACGTGTACACTTTTCCCTATAACAGAATTCCCATAAATCCGCGCATAGTCAAAAACCTTGGCATTATCTCCAACAGAAGCACCACCAACTTCGGCATAATCATAAACTTGTGCATTGCCATAAACTTGTGCATTCCCATAAACCCGCGCATCATCATAAACTTTGGCATCACCGTAAACTTGTGCATTGCCAAAAATCCAACAGTCTCTCTTATGGCTTAAGTTGCTCTCTTTTTCTATAAAACCGCCTAGGTCACCTTTTTTGACATATCCAAAGTCTCTTAATGCTCTAAT
>NZ_JBHIMX010000010.1:0-57213 GCF_042194435.1 Bartonella sp. LB28NMGDW | reverse complement strand
ATAAGGAAAGTTTGAAGGATAAAAACTTTTCAGCTTTGATAAGGGAAAACATAGCACATATTATTGATAACGTCCTTGCTCTTGCACGCCGTTATCGGACTGGTTTTCCTAAAAACGCTCCGATTTTGAGCTTGGATCCGCAAACAGCATCTGTTGCTTCTAAAACAACTGCTGTTGAAGCGGCAGAGGAATTGGATGAAGTGGATGACACTGATGATCGTCTCACCATGGAAAGTGCTCATGCACTTTTAAAAAGCCTAGGCTGGTCAACTGAGAAAATCAATGAGAATGACCATATGGCAAGCTATCAATTGGCTGATCGTGAAGTAGACATTCTTTATAACGACGAAATTGCCAAAGATTACCCACAATTTGATAGCGCTTTTATGATTAGTACTGGCATTCTTTCCACCGCTTGTAAATTCATTGATCCTACCCACACGGAAGATATTCCAGATATACAGCTTAATTTTGAAGCAAAGGGGTTAGAAATCTTTGAACCAGAAGTTACTGCGGATCGCTTAAAGCAAGCACTTGATGACGCGCTAAAATGGGCGGTAACAGACATTGACCTTTCTGAAAGACTTCGCTCTGATTATGGCGCTGCTCCTTGGGAAAAAAGCACCACGTCTGAAGCAAACGATGCACATTATGCTTTACTTCATCTTGGCGCTCTTGCTTTGTTGGGTGATGCTGAAACCTTACAATCTTATCAGCAAAGCTTTACGGCAGGTGATCACCTAGGTTTTGACGAGAGCATCAACAAAACCCACCTTGAACGTGCATTAGCTTTAGCCAAAGAAGTAGCAAAGGTGAAGCAAGTGAGCTACGCTTTGATTAAACAGGTGGCAGAAAAGCTTGATGATCCACAAGAGGTTACCAGCAAGGAGCAACCCCGCTCGTGGAAAGAGAAAATAGTCAATTTTATCGGAAAAAAAGACAAGAAATAGCACCTAAAAAATATCGAAAAGATTTCAGAAATTTAGAAAATAAGACGCGCTCCAAAGCCTTGATCACTAGTTGAGAAACTCAACAGTAGTGTGGCTCTGATCATGGTTTTGGTGCAAGATTTTAATGAAACAGCCTATTATTTCATAGATTATTAAAATTACTTTTTATGGGCTTTTGTCTATTTTATCGGTTATGTCAGTTTATTTAACAGACGAATCTTATGATTTTAGTGAATGATTAAAATGTGCTTTATGAAAAGCATATGATCCTTTAAGCCTTTCAAAAGAAAGGGATTATAATCATAATAGATGCTATCAAGACCATTATGGTTATGAGTTTTGGAGGTTTAGGGGGTTTTGGAGGTGCTTTTTACGCTCCCCCCTTTACATATTTTTCAATAAAAAATAAAAGTCATTATATTTCAATAAGTTAATCTTTCAAATAAACAACCTATATTAAACACAAAACATAAATACAATCTTTAATATATATTTAAGAGGGTTTTGTAGGTGTTTTGGGGGTTTGAGAAACATTCAAAACCTATAAGTAATATAAGAAAATGAATATACATAACTCTCTTTAAACAAAGCTTCTGATAACAATAAAGCTATCATTTTAGATTACGGTATAATCTTTTAAAGGCAATGTAAAAGAAGCGTATTCACTTTAAGATGGGATTTATTAAAAATCTTAAAGCAATCCAAAGTACAGTGTTAAAAAGTGCAAAGCCTTATCTTTTATGATAACGCATATAAAATATTCTTTTAAAGATTATATGTAAGCAATTTATAAAAGGGGCATAGAACCTATAGGTATAAAACCCTATACCCGTTGTGAGTTTATCATACCCATTATGTGAGCACGCTTTTAAGTTATTCAGTTTCTCTAATTTCTAGTTTTGGTAGGTTCTTAACGATTTTCATTGTCTCTAAACTTACGGTAATAACCCTTTGAAACAACTCTAATGGATAAGCAGGGTTGCCAACGGTTTCAACAGCATAGTGATTGGCATCATTAACAATGCCGCTCTTTTTATCAGTCTTAACGCATTGACGCCCCATAACCCATTCAAGAGCGGGCTTGCCATTGACGATATACTTATAAGCTTCAAGAGGGATATCTGTCATGATGATATTGTTATTATAAATAACAGTTGATTTATCTTTCTCTTTACCTGCTTTTGCGAATTTTATTTCAGTTACATAATAGAATTTCTCAGGATTAGAGATTTCTGTAACTTTTGGATTACCCTTTTTAAAAGTCACTGGATAAGGTTTTACATCTTCATAATTCATGTGCAAATGACCGAGTTCACGCCCTGCTGTTACGAACTTCCAAAAATCACCAGCACTCTTTACACAAGGGATACGAGGCAGTTCTTTGCATAAATTATGAGCATAACGTGTACGATAATCTTCCGAATGAAGTAGACCATAAATATAATAGAATAAATCATCTTTCGTGATAGTTTCATTAGGATAAGCTGCTTTAAAATGTTCTAGCCCCTCATCAGTAATAGCATCACGCCTTTGTAAATCAGCTGTTGTGCTTTCTTCTATAGAGTTTGTAAATAAAAGGGATTGTTTTTTATTTTTTAAAGATTCAGTATCTTCGTAAATATAACGTGGAAAACATTGACCTTTTTCTATTGCATCTAGATTAGGTAAATCCTTACTCATCAAAACAGAAAAACCACACCTTGCTCCTATGCCTGTAATTTGAATTACTTGATTTTCAACCGCTTGTCCTATCGGAAACATACGTGGTATTCGAGAAACCATTTCATTGAAACTGCGATTGTAATAAAGCCACTGCTTTGTAAAAGGACGATAAAGACTTTGTGTAAGACAGTTATTGTCAAAAGGAAAGAGTTTTGCTTTAAGCAATTTTTTTTTGAGATGATAACTCCAACTGATTTTACTTGTATCGGCATTGATGAAACTGTCTACAGCCTTTTCACGTATTATACTATCAACATGCCCATAGGCTTCATTAAAACGCTTTACTTCACTATTATAGAAAGCAATCATATTGCTCATGTTCTTCCCTAAAGCCTCAAGGCTCGAGTTATATGCCCAGGCATCACGATTAGTTACAATACCACAAGAATAAGTCTCAAAAAGCTTTTTATCATGCCCTCTTTTAACGCCTAAAGCTAAAAATGCGTTGAAACTGTCATCACGTTGATGAATCCAGTCACCATGCTTGTCTGGTGTAATGAGTTGCCAGCCTTGTTCATGGGTAATACCATCAATACTGCAAAATTCGTCAAGGATCTCAAGTTTCCTTTTAGTTGTAAGATTACTACCAATGTCGTGATAGTAAATTTTACATGATTCAGTCACATTGGGCTTTTTGATAAAGAGCGTTATAGCGATACCGGTCATACTACCATTGCCAAAAACATTTTCCCCTTCTTGAGCAGCCCCATTACTTAACATGTTTTTACGAATATCTCCTCGTAAATTGAGTACGTAAATACTGCTAAATTCTTTGGCTAAAGATTTTCGTAAACCGTCCATTGTCGATTTTTCTATGTAACCTGAACCAGAAACAAAGCCGATTATTCCAGCATTATCAATACGATCACTAGCCCAACGAATGGCACGAATATAGCTGTCATAAAGTGCTTGAACAAAAGGTGTTTTAGATTGAGCAGCATAGATTTCACGAATATGGTTATCTAATAGTGGATAAGGGGTCTTCTTTGCATTGTCATTCGCACTCTTTTGACCTGTTGAATAAGGAGGGTTACCAAAGATAACTTTAATATCCAGTTTCTTTTGATGCTCTAAATATTCACTGTTTTCTTTGAATAATTTTTGCAGAAGGTTCTTTTCTTCAAGCATGCGGAAAGTATCGGTCAAACCAATATGCTTGAAAGGAATGTACTCACCTTTCATGATACTATGATAAGTCGATTCAATGTTAATCGCTGCTATGTAATAGGCAAGCAAAACAATTTCATTGGCATGAATATCATGACGGAATTTATATTCCATATCCTCTGGTTTTATGAGATTGGATTGTAAAAGCCGTGTGATAAAGGTCCCAGTACCCGTAAAAGGGTCAAGAATAGAAACACCCCGTGACCCTAAGCTTTTTCCAAATTCATTACGCAACACATCATCAACAGAATGAATGATAAAATCCACAACTTCAACGGGGGTATAAACAATGCCAAGCCTATCCGTGGTTTTCTTAAATGCCTTGGTAAAAAAATCTTCGTAAAGCTTGATAATAAGATTTTGTCTTGCCTGTGGTTCTGTAATGCCAGAGGCACGGAACTTTACGCTGTCATAAAACTCTTGTAATTCCTTGGATTCTTCCTCAATATTGGTTTTATCGAGTTCTGTTAAGATTTTTTCCATTGCTTGCGAAATGGCATTGTTTTGTACAAATTCATTGCCCTCAAACAAGGCTTCAAACACGGGACGCGTCACAAGATGTTGCGCTAACATCTCAATCGCTTCTTCTTGCTTTATCTCACTGTTTAAGTTGTTTTTTAATTCCTTATAAAACGCATCAAAGGCATGATAAGCTTCGCTTGTTTGATCAGAAAGCATAGTTTGAAGGCGTGTGATATGGTTTTGTGCAATCTCAGCAACATTGCCAGCCCAAATGCCCCAATAATCACTCATAGTAGATTTTTTAACAATCAGTGTTTTGAGAGCATTGGGAAACTCAACAAAAAAGGGCAATCTTCCTTGTCCTTCATATGTTTGGTGCGGTTCATGAGCTTGTGTCCCAATACGAAGTCCGGATTTTTCTGATTTTTCGTGGAGCGTGATTTCGTCAATAACCGTGGTGACATTCTCTAATTCGGTCTTTTTAGAAACTGTAACAATGTCGATGATAGAGCTTACGTCTTGCCCTAAGACCATCTGGTTAAGGGTTTTACTAAAATTCTCATCATGGGCAAGCAAAGCATTGAGAACTTGCCAGACAACACTGTATCTCTTATTGTTTTTTAATGCCTCTTCTGGTGAAACACCAGCAGGAACACCAACCGGCAAAATGATATAACCCATCTTTTTGCCTTTTGCACGACGCATCACACGTCCCACTGCTTGTATCACATCCACTTGGCTTTTACGCGGATGTAAAAACATAACCGCATCAAGGGAAGGAACATCAACACCTTCTGAAAGGCAGCGTACATTGGTTAATATACGGCAGACATTCTCACCCGCATCTTCTTTCAACCAATCAAGTTTTATCGTACGGTTTTTGGCACCAGATTTTCCATTAATATGATCTGCTTGACAGTTAAGAGGGGGAATATTTTTATGGTTTTCATGAAGATCACGTAAATCTTTCTTAACTTCTTCATCGTTGAATGTTCTACATATGCGTTCAGAAGTATCAATATCTCTACAAAAAGCCAAAGCCCGATGCATGGGTCTTGTATCATCTCCAAGATCAATTTTCAGATCCATTTTGGTAAGAGCTTGATAACAACCCATGATCTTTGTTCTATCATCAAGAATAAGTTCATAATTCTCATCTGTCATCAGATGCTGGATAGATTTACTCACTTCTCCTTCATCAACACCTAAAACGATAATCTTGTAAGGCGTTAAAAGTCCATTTTTTACAGCATGGGAGAAACTATAAGAATAAAGGATTTTCCCATAAAGCTCTTCATCATCCATAGAAGCCAGAACAGCATCAATCTCATTAGCTTGTTTTTTGGCATTGTCACTAAAGATACGAGGTGTTGCTGTCATATACAGACGTTTCTTGCCCCGAATAAGGCTATTGTCATGAACCTTGATAAACTCAGATTCACTCTTGTCTGTTCCTAACACAGCTCCAGTGGTACGGTGTGCTTCATCACAAATGATCAGATCAAATTCCGGTAAAGCATATTTCTTTTGCGCATCCGAAATCACTTGTATCGAATGGTAGGTAGCAAAGACCACAGTCATGGCATCAGGAGAAGTCTTATTGGCTTTTTCTCCAAGCTTTTGAGAATCTGTTGTTGCTGGTAGAGCGAGATCCGAGACATCGAGTTCGGCAGCATCATCTTGGGCTTTACGACGCTTACCAACTTGTGTATCAGAACACACGGCAAAGGAACGCAAGGGTATTGCTGTATCTGCTGTCCATTCTCTTATTGTTTGTGACATTAAAGAAAGAGAGGGGACAAGGAATAAAACACGTTTACCTTGACCAGCAAGAGCTTCTGCTATCTTCAGACTGGTAAAGGTCTTTCCCGTTCCACACGCCATAATCAGCTTGCCGCGGTCTGCTTCTTGTAAACCGTCATAAACAGCTTTAAGCGCTTCTTGTTGATGATCTAAAAGATTTTTCGGTTCTTTTTTCTTAAGAGTAGCTTCCCCTTTGCTTTCAAAGGTTGACCAATCTATTTGACTGTTTTCCAGATCAAAAAGATTAATTCGTTGAATGCGGACTCCTTGTCCTTCACAGGTGAGATCGGCATTGTTACTCCAATTACCTTCGGTGCTATCAACCAGAATACGGCGTGTGAAGATCTTTTTTCCCGAGGCAGCAATAAAGCTATCAATATCTTCTTTCTTGATCTGATGATTTGCACTATAAAACTTACATTGAATAGCGGCATATCCTTCTTCATCACGAATTTTAGCAACCAGATCAATGCCAATATCACGCCCATCTTCCCCATGCTCTTTTGCCCATTCACAATAGGTTTGCACCTTTTCATATTCTTGGCATTGTAGAGGGTCTTGCGTCAAATAAGCAATTACAAACTTTTCAAAAGAAGTTCCTCTATCGCGCGCACTTTCTGTATGATCACGGTAGGATTGTAACAGAGAGCGTAATGTCAGTGGTTTGTTATGAGATTGAAGCATTTATAATAAAACCCCACCGCTTTATAAGCGTTGATCTATCGGTGTCAAAAAACTTTAAATAGAATTTGCTAGATCTATTTAAAACAAATAGCAATAATAAAATAAAAAAAGGGTGCTAAAGACCCATAACCTGCTTAAAAAGAAATTTTATTAAAGGCTACTTATCCACAGCCTATGACATGAGGTAAGATCAGCAAAATAGTGAAATTTGCTGTTCGTTTTATGGAAAAAAGACAAATTTGATATGTGCTTTTAAGATATCAGAATGTATGTTTTGATAGGCTTTTATTGCTTGCTTTGTAAGAAAGATAAAAAGCATATACCCCCCCTATACCCCCAAAACCCCTACAAAACCTATGCTATAAGTTGAATTTACAGGTTGTAATGTTGATATAGATTGTTTTTTGAAAAGTTGATAAAAATTAACATATTGAAATATAATGACTTTTATTTTGATTTTTAAAATATATAAAGAGGGGAATAAAAAGCACCTCCAAAACCCCCAAAACCTCCAAAACCAATAGATGGGAAATGTTTTGAAGGTTTCATTTTATGAATACATAAGTTATATGTTTTATTGGAATTTAAAATTCATTCATTGAAATGTTTTATGACTTTTCACTAAAGGATGCCATTCATAGCGTATGGTAGGTCGACCGCCTTGGGAGTTATTGTCTCCAGAGATTTCACGAATATAATTGCAACGGCATAAAAGCTCTAAAGCTTGCTTCACAGCTTCATTGTCTTTTAAACATTTCCAATCACGTTTATAAACATCCCGTGCAGTAAAAACATTAGGTAAATAATCACAGCGCTTGACAAGCAAGTTTGCACTTTCTGTTGCTAATGTATCATGCGCCGCATAAAGACGTTTGGCATGACTTAACAGATATTTTTCCCAATACAAGGCTCTCTCAAGAGCATTTCTATTGATTTCAAAACGACCCCCTTCGGTCAATTCAAAAATCAACGCAAGTGTTGGTATGGTTTTATCCATTTTCAAAAGATACGATTGTAAATTTGTAGAGAAATGACCACTATTTATTTTTTTCTGAAAATTTTCCCACCATACACGAAACATTTCTTGAGCTTCAGCAGAAAAGCGTATGGTTATCGGATGCTTTGGTGAGCCTAACGGTTTATCATAAAGAGAACGAAAGACCCCTTGATAGCTTTCCCATACCTTTTGATTGGGAGGTCTATCCGTCCATAACCGCTTTTTTCGTTCGTCGGGCCATACAATCATTTGAAATCGTTGCATGAAACCATCATCATTTATTCCATGGCACATGGCTTGAATAATGGGAATAATGCGTGAGGGTTGAATGCCCCCAATAATGGAAATGGTTGCATTGGGAATATGAATGGTTCCACGTTCAATACGGTCATAGGTGTATGACGTATTGCCATTAAAAGCTGTTAGATAAAAGGCACGGTCTGTTTGGTATTCCTTTCTTTCCATATTACCTAAAAACCCAGCCAATTCATCTCGTACCATCAAGAGACCACGGGGGTTTTCTTTTAAGAGTTCCCCAAGCTTTTCGACAGTCACATCGTTGACAATAAGACGTCGTTTATCAAGAGTGTTATCATCACTTTCTTTGTGTTCAATAGATTGTGAAAGAAGGGCAAGGGCTTGTTCCTCATCTTGATCTTTGAGTGCTTTATAGGCTTGTTTTTTCTTTTCTCTTTTATCTAATTCAATAAGAATATCTTTCTTTTCTTGCTGTTCTTTCTTCTTTAACCATTCTTGATGCCATTCCTCTTGAAAGGCATAGAGAGGAGTTAAAGCGGCTTGCATGGTAGGTGTTTTGAGTGTTGAAGGTTGCCCCACAAGAGCACCCCAGAGATTAGGAACAATTTTCCAATTATTATCATGTTTTTTGGGAGCAATCCGCACGCCATTGCCAATGACAGCAGCCAAGCCACATAAAGCAGAAATAGCAATAAAATCGATAGAAGATTGTTGAAGATCGGCAACCTCATAAATATAGTCCATTAATGGCATTGGAAGCTGTAATAAGCTAAAAGGCTCGACAGGTAAGAGAGCCGTAGCAATCGGTTTTAATTGCCCCCAACCATTTTGTTGCAAGGCTTGTTCATAAGAAATGGCTTTTAAACAAGTATTTTCGTTTAAAGAGACATTATCGTTATCATTGACGGGAGTATTTTCATTATTGTTTTGTAAATTACTATCTTTCATAGTTTCCCTCTTTTAAGAAAGTAATACGTTATTAAAATCCGTTCCTTTTGGAGCTTGCATCATAAAGACCTCAAAGCCTTGGCTATAAGCACGTGCAGCGAGGGTAAAACCTGCTTTACGACCCGCATCATCGCCGTCCATTGCAATGGTGAGACGCCCTTTTGTATGGGGTAAATTCACACGCATCATGCCACTGGTTGAAAGAGACGCCCATAAATCAACGGGCTCTGATAACAACCCAGACAGCAGAGACAGCCCCGTTTCAATGCCCTCACAAATGACCAGATGTTTTGGATTGGCTTGACTTAAATGCACAGCACCACCTGTTACAGATCCCAACATGGCTTTTGCTGGTTTTTGGTCTGTTTTGCAGCCATTGGCTTGTAAAAAGGTTCTATGAATGGCGAAAGAGCCAGCGCCCTTAACAAGAGCCACCAACGCGGGCAGTGTAAACCCAGAGGGGTGCGAACATTTGTCGTAAAAGCGTAAATCGGGAGGCAAATCACATGTAATACCCCGCATACGTAAATAGGTTTCTGCTAAAGTATTTTTGATTGGTTGGCTTTGTTGCCAAATTGCTTTTGCTCTCTCTGCTTTCTTTTTTGCTCGTTTGAGATCAGCACAAAACTGTTTGGAGAAAGAGAGCGTCTGATCATAAGCTTGTTTTCCAAGCAATCCAATTCTAATAAGCGCTTGTATGATCTCTCTAAAAGAGCAGCCAGCATAACAATAGAGTAAAAGACGCCCATCATGTCCATTGGCAAGGGATAAGCTAGGCAGCCTATCATCATGAGCAGGGCAACGGGCTATTCCATAACGCCCATGCCAAACTCCACGTAATGCACAAGTAATTTTTTGAGCTGTTGTATGCAATGCATAAGCATTGCTTGTTGTAGCATTTGTAAAATGCATAAAATCCCTTCCTGCTACTTGCATTACAGGACAGATTCTGTTATTTCGGGATTTGCGAAAGTCGAAATACTTTGTCTGTCCTATAAGGCGAAGTTTTCTTTAGGCGGCGTCGTTGCCACGTTGGTTTTTTGCCTTTTCGATTACATCGCAAAGGTCAGATTGTAACCAGCGCGCTAAGGAACCAATCTTTAAAGGCTTTGGTACTGAGCCATCAGCGACCCGCCGCCAAAGTGTTGAAACGCTTATATTAAGTAGTTTTGCACTCTCACGTACTGTGAGGAGTGGTCCGTTTGGAATCATGGAATCCCCTTTATATTAAATGATAGAATCACTGTTTATTAACTATATATAAATAGCAATTCGTAGCAAACTTTTCCAGCAAAAAAACAATATCTTGTGATTTTTTATCAAGAGAAGCAATAATTTGTGATTGTATTATCCGTTATGGATAAAATAAGGAAAATGGAGACATAGAGCTATCCACAACTTTTATTGTTTTGATCAGTAACATAAGAAGCCCATCTATCCATAAAAATACGACGCTGTTCTAAATAGTCAGTCCGACGATAGGCACGCTCCACTTTTCCCCCAACCGTATGACCTAGAATGGTTTCAGCGACCTCATAAGGGGCATTGGTTGTTTCTGCGAGCCAATCACGTAAACTAGAGCGAAAACCATGCGGACAGGCTTCAAGTCCTGTTTTTTTCATGTATTGTAACATGCTGTTCTGTGCAAGGGGACCACGACCGGTTGCAGAAAAAAGAAACCCATTACGAGATAAAAGGCGTGCTTGTTTAATCACTTTTAGTGCTTCTGATGATAAAGGAACGCGGAATTCTTCTGTAGCATCGCGTCGTCCTTTCATACTTTCAGCAGGAATGGTCCATATATCCCCATCAATCTGATCTTCATGCATATAGCGCAAAGGACGTGTACGAACGCCTGTAAGAATAAGCAAACGCAAAGCCAGTTGTGTCATTGTTGTTGTTTTGCAGAGTGACTGATAAAAGGCAGGAACATCTTTCCAGTCCATTGCTGGTAAATTTTGTGCTTTATGGCGTTGTTTCCCTAAAAGAGCGCGTGCTTTTATCGTTGCTTGTAAATCAACATCCAGCCCCAAAGCAGCAGCATGTTTGAGACAAATATTAAGACGATTTATTGCTTTCTCTGCGGTTGCAGCTTTTGCATGCCAGATGGGAGCAAGAACATTGCGTATCTCTGTTTGTGTAATTTCTGAAATAGGAATACAGCCTAATTTGGGGAGAATATAAAGTTGTAAAGGTAGAAACCAATTCCCAGCCTTGCCATCTCCTTTTAATTCAGCTTTACGACTTTCAAAAGCATCTAAGGCAATGTCTTTTAAATAATGGAGATTACTTATTGCCTCACGCTTTTGTTTCTCACGTTCTTTAATGGGATCACGCCCCTCATGCAAAACAGAACGCCATTGATTTGCTAATTCACGGGCTTTTTTTAAAGAAACATTTCGCAACGCACCCAAGCCCATTTCGCGGCGCCGACCATGAATGGTATAACGATAAAGCCATTGAGCACCACCATCTTTACGCTTATGGAGAAGCAAGCCGGCACCATCATTATATTTGCCAGCCCCCAATGTTGCGACAGCCCTTGCATTAAGACGATTCATAAGAGGCATTTTTACTCCTTTCTTTCCTCATTTTTACCCACACACCAGCCCCGCTTTTGACGTGCAAGCAAGTGATATTAATTGATTCAATCTGAGAGGGTTTGTGATGAGAAAATCTTACTATATTCGGAGTTATGATTCAAGTTGAAAAAGGATGATTTATTATTATAAATCAATGTGTTGCCAGACCCCGGAATACTAATGCGAGGGCGCTCGCAACCGGAGGGGGAGCAAAGTGCAAGCCAAAAGTCTACATTTTTATGACATTTCTTTAGGCAAAAAAATTCGCTTTAGAAGAAACTTCATGGGTTTTTCTCAAAAACAATTAGGGAGTCATTTGGGCGTAACGTTTCAACAAATTCAAAAGTATGAGAAAGGTTTAAATCGCGTAAGTGCAAGACGTTTACAAGAAATTGCTCATATATTAGATGTTCCCGTTTCCTTCTTTTATGCTGATAGCACAAAAAAAGAAGATCCCCTCTATCATTGTGATGACAGAATAGAAAGCAAAGCAGAATATTTACTTTTGCAAAGTTTTAGAATGCTAACCCGCAAAAAACAACGAGCTATTTTGCAGTTAATTTCTGGTGAAAAAAATGATCCCTTATTTTCATAAGTTCACTGAAAGAACAATCAACGTCCTTAATAACATTGAAAAGAATTTTGACTGTCTCCACACACCTTATGAGAACGAAAATTCTTAAATCTAATCTGGTCTGTAAATAGTCCGAATTCTAACGAGTTTAACTTAGCAATAGCGCTTTGATTTATAATGATAATCTAACGTTATGTATATTGAATAAGTGTCTCAAATATCATAAAATTCTTTCATTTCAAACTTGTTCTATATTGAATCAATCAAAATCATTTATTTGCACATTACAAGCAGAGTTGGCGTGTGAGTAAAAATGTACAAAAAAGGCATATCTCTTAATTGAATCGTCTCACATACCAAGAACTGTAGCCGCATTGAATGCCGGAAAAATGTATGATGATGCTAACTTACTCTTTTATTAAACATGGGGGTGTTCAACGGCTTTCCACTGATATAATCCACTTGAAACAAAAGGCTCGCCAAACAAGCCTACGAATATTCACACACACTAAAAAACACTTAAATATATCAAGAAAGCTTAAAGATCTTATACCACCATACTTCAAATGACGATATTTTATAGCATAACAGGATTAAAGTAAAAAACAGACACGAAAAAACTATATGTATAACTTTCATAAGAATTTATTTATATAATGGATACTTAAGTTTATCTTGTTGTGCCATAAATTCTATCATTTAAGGTATGAAAATATGAAGCATGCATACCTCCTTGAAACATTCAAATGTTTTTAGATGCTAAATGTCTTTTTAAATATTTTTAGGCTTTCTTATTGAGCCTTAAGTTTCAAGTGAAAAATGGGAAGCTGCTAAAAGTACCGCTAGAATCTGGCTGTTTACAGACTGAATAGGAAGCTTCGCTTTTAAAGGCATAGGGAGAAGATCAAATAATTCAACAATTAACAGATAGAGTATTAAAAGATTCCCCCAACGCGATACGTAATACCATCCTTAAAAAATTCAAAAGTGTAAAGGTAAACATTGACAGAAGATAAAGAATTCACTTAATTAAAGTGCTCTCTAACGAGCTAATAGTTTAGCGTACAATATTCAATTTTTTCAATTCTGAAAGATTAAAAAAGACTTATCATTTGAAATAAAACAATTTATTGTGCTGACGATGATGATTGGTGTGCACAAAATTGAGTTGTTGAAAATCAAAAATATAATTTAATGATGTTCCTTGACCAACTCACTCTCTCCTGAGTATAGCACGGGGAATAAACGTGGAGAGACATGAGGAGTATATAGAAAATGAGTTTTAAAGTTGCAATTGTCGGCGCAACCGGAAATGTTGGTCGTGAAATGCTTACAATTTTAGAAGAACGTGGTTTTCCTGCGCATGAAATTGTCCCTCTAGCATCACGACGCTCATTAGGACAAGAAGTTTCTTATGGAGATAAAACTTTAAAAGTAAAAGCACTGGATACTTACGATTTTTCTGACACAGATTTTTGTCTTATGTCTGCGGGAGGGAGCATTTCCAAAGAATATGCTCCTAAAATCGCTGCTGCCGGCTGTGTCGTCATCGATAATTCCTCCACATGGCGCTATGATTCCAATGTTCCGTTGATCGTCCCTGAAGTCAATGCCGAAGCTATAAATGCCTTTTCTAAACGTAATATTATAGCAAACCCTAATTGTTCAACAATTCAACTGGTCTTAGCTTTAAAACCACTCCATGATGCTGCAATCATTAAACGTGTTGTTGTCTCTACATATCAATCGGTTTCTGGAGCTGGTAAAGAAGGAATGGATGAACTTTTCGAACAATCACGTGCAGTTTTTGTTGCTGACCCAATTACATCAAAAAAATTCACTAAACGCATTGCCTTTAATGTCATTCCTCATATCGATGTTTTCATGGAAGATGGTTATACAAAAGAAGAATGGAAAATGACTGCTGAGACAAAGAAAATTCTCGATCCGAAGATTAAGTTAACGGCCACTGCTGTTCGGGTCCCTGTCTTTATCGGTCATGCCGAAGCTGTCCATGTTGAATTTGAAAAACCACTAAGCGTATCTGAAGCACAAGCGCTTCTCCGCGATGCTCCCGGTTGTCAGCTTATCGATAAACACGAAGATGGTGGCTATACCACACCTTATGAATGTACAGGAGAAGATGACACCTTTATTAGCCGCATTCGTGAAGATATCACCGTTGAAAATGGTTTAGCTTTCTGGGTTGTCGCCGATAATTTAAGAAAAGGAGCAGCATTGAATGCCGTTCAAATTGCTGAATTGCTCATTTCTCGTAATTTGATAAAGCCTAAGTCCGCAAATTAACGCCCTGTCCAAAAGGATGAAGAGCCCTCGCCGGTCTGTCAAAAGTCCGGTTTCTCTTCAGCAGGATCTTATCTCCTGCTGAGGATTCATATCGCCATTTTAAAGGACTGTGATTCGGGATATTAACAATTTTACTCTGAATATCCATGATATACCTTGCCGCCTTAAGTTAATCATCGCCATCTTAATGCCATTTTATGGTAGAATAGGATTAGCAGCATAAGCATTTTTTGCTTCATACTGCTGATCCTTTTTGTCATTCCGGTTGTGAAATTAACTTTACCTTTATCGAGCAGGATAGGTCACAACACGGTAACGCGTTTCGTTACGTTCAAAATTTTTGTAATTGACATTATCAGGAAACAAGGGGTTATAAGCATTCACGCGCTTTACAGAAACTTCTTGTGCTTTTGGCGACGGATTTAAAATTGTTCGTTCATCCCTTTTCTTGACACCTGTAGAATCGATAATCATATCTGTTCTGTATAGTTTTTGCATATTTTTCCGTGTTTTTTGAATCGCCGGAAGAACTTTAAAATCGGAAACAGCCTGTTTTACTTTTTCTTTTTTTACTTTTGACGATTTTATCATAGCATTTGGCTTTACTGGCATCTTTGTAAAAGCAATGGTAGGAACATCGCTAACATTGACATAACGTGCAGATGCCCAACCAACTTTTCCATGATAACCAAGAGAACACCAAGTTTTATTGGATAAACAGCCATAAATTTGCACTTTTGCTCCCATTGGAACCATTGTGATCACTTTATAAGCTGTTGCAGGACCTGTGCGTAAAGATACCTGACCTGATGCAACACGAGCAACTGTTCCAGCAATGGTTCCAGCTTCCGCGTGAAAAGCAGTCACAACCACCCCCGACGCTCCCAAAGCCCATAAAATCATTGTTATTGATAAAAATTTCTTTCTTAACATTATTTTTCTTCCTCTCTCAAAACATGTGAAGGGCAAAATTTCGCCTTTGCAAAAATTTGCCGCGTTTAAATCCAATGATCAGCAACCTTTATTTCCCGCCAAAAAGACCCCACAACATTGCAACAAAATCTCTCTTTATTCCCCCCTCTACACGAACACGGACTTTTGATCTTGGTTGCGCAGTATGTTCTTCATGAATTTACGCCTAAAGCATCATCTGATTGTTTGGTTCTTCAACCAATCGTCCTTTAAAGAAGTTTTTAAAGTGTTATTGGTTCCCTCAACAAATGATTGCAATAAAAGAATTGATTGCCTGAATTACAGAGAATGAATGATGATACGCCCCCAAAATACCAAAAATAAAAGGAAAAATAATAATCTTTTAAAAATAAAAGTGATTGAATATTCTCTAAAGCTTGTATAACTTTAAATCTTCCTAAAAAAATACAGAGTATATTGAAACTTCCCTCAAAAAATCTCTTGGAAAAGAAAGTTAAAAGCACATGACATTAAAATTTTTTTCTCGCAGTCAGATTATAGGATTATTCCTCTCTCTCTTTGCACTTTTTTTATCTACTGCTTGCGTCATGGCTACAGACAAATCAAAAATCAAACTTGGTATTATGGAAGGGCGGGATGCGATTATTTGGAAAACTGCTGCTGAACAGGCTAAAAAATCCGGTTTAGATATTGAACTCGTTTATTTTTCTGATTACGCTTTGCCTAATGACGCTGTTAACGCAGGAGAGATCGATGCGAATGCTTTTCAGCACGCCCCTTATCTTAATGAACAAATGAAACAACGTGGCTATAAACTTTCAATTGTCGGCTATACTTTTATTGCTCCAATTGGTGTTTATTCACACAAAATCAAAGACTTAAAAGATCTACGTGATGGTGCACATGTTGGTATTCCGAACGACCCATCTAATGGTGGAAGAGCCTTACTTCTTCTCAATTCTTTAGGTCTCATTAAGTTAAAAGATCCTCATAATATTCTTGCATCTCCACTTGATATTATCGAAAATCCTAAAAACCTGCAAATTCGTGAGCTCGATGCTGGTATGTTAGGGCGAGCTATTGACGATTTTGATCTTGCTATTATAAACACAAACTGGGCTATTGTTTCCGGATTAAACTTCGAAAAAGATGTCGTCGCATGGGAGAGTGCAAAAAATAATCCTTATGATAATATCATCGTTGTACGCACGAGCGAAAAAGATGAGCCATGGGTTAAAAAATTAGTTGCCGCTTACAACAACGATCTCATCCGTGCAAAAATAAAAGAGATTTTTGGCAAAACCGCCCAAACTTCTTGGTAATTGTGCCAAATATCCGAGTAATTGTGAATGGAAAAACCTACTCTTATCTCCTTAAAAAACATCAGCCGTTGTTTTAACAAAACGGCTGGTGTTCCGGTAATTAATAATCTCTCTTTAAATATCCATGCTGGTGAAATCCTTGGGGTTATTGGGCGCAGTGGAGCAGGAAAATCAACACTTATCCGCTGTTTAAATGGGTTAGAGAAGATTGATGCAGGGTCCATTTTTTTTGAAGGTGTTGATATTTCAAATCTATCAGAGATAGAGTGGGCGCCTTACCGTCAACGAATTGGGATGATTTTTCAACATTTCAACCTTCTCTCATCGCAAAATATTCTTGATAACATTGCATTGCCGCTTAAATTAAGTGGTGTAAGTAAAAAACAACGCCACAAACGTGCCCTTGAACTGATTGAATTGGTTGGGTTATATGGAAAGGAATATTGTTATCCGGCACAATTGTCAGGGGGACAAAAACAACGCGTTGGCATTGCTCGTGCGCTCGCTGCTAATCCTAAAATATTGTTATCAGATGAAGCCACCTCTGCTCTTGACCCTGAAACAACACAATCTATTCTAGAGCTCCTTGCTGATATTAATAAACACCTCAATCTCACGATTGTGCTCATCACCCATGAAATGGAAGTTGTGCGCACCATAGCGCATCGCGTTGTTGTTCTTAATCAGGGGAACATCGTAGAAGAAGGACGTGTGAAAGACATCTTTACATCACCGCAAGACGATACAACCATAGCCATGCTCAAGCTTGTCACCCCGCAACTTCCTGAAAAATTTGCGAAAAATCTCAAACCAATCGGGCGAGAAGCTGTCATTGAAATCAATATTGCCGGCGAAATCGCCCAACAACCTTTTCTTCATCTTCTAGAAAATGAGAGTGGTTTAAGAGCACGTATTCTCCATGGTGGCATTGATACAGTCCAAGGCGAAACCATCGGGCGCCTCTTCCTTGCTCTTCCTGCTCAAGATAAAGAAGCTTTAAAAAAAGCCGTTCAATGGTTAACAGAAAAAGGACGATATTGCGAGGTGTTAGGTTATGTTTAATGTTTTGTCTCATGAACTTCCCCAAGCTGTTATTGATACAATATTGATGACACTTAGTGCTTCTTTTATGGCATTTATTATAGGACTTCCCCTTGGTCTTCTTCTTCACACAACAGCACGTGGGGGGATTTTTTCCTCATCTCTCATCAATCGCCCTTTAAGCATCATCATTGACAGTATTCGTGCCATTCCCTTTATTATTCTTGCATTTTATCTTCTTCCCGTTACGCGTATCGTTGTAGGAAGAGGGATAGGAATGCCTGCTGTAATTTTTATACTGACCATTTCAGCTATCCCTTTTTATGCACGCATGGCGGAACTCTCTTTTAAAACCGTTGAAAACGGTCTCATTGAAGCGATCCGCTCTATGGGCGCAAGCCGTCTTCAAATTATCAGACATGTTCTTATTCCTGAAGCTCTCCCTAGCCTGATTACAGGTTTTACAGTCATGGTCATTTCTCTCATAGGAGCCACCTCACTTGCTGGATATCTTGGTGGAGGCGGTTTAGGGGATATGGCAATCCGCTATGGCTATCAACGCTATAATACCTTCATCATGACCATTGTCATCATTCTTTTGATCATGCTCAATATTATAACCCAATGGACTTCTGATAAAATCGTACAAAAACTTGATAAAACAAAACATTAAAAGACTTAGAATTTCACATACCAGTACCATCATCCTCTTTGCCACTTTCCAAGTGCAACAACCCTTGCCTATCGAAAACGCTCATAAGAGATTAGGAACTTTTTTCTTAAACAGTTTTTATCTCTCCCCATCCGTTTGTAACATGAAAGAAAATAGTTTTAACGGATTGAACATAAAAGGGAATAAAATGAGAGATCTCACAGTATGTGAGACTCTCTCTTAACATAAAAATGATAAATTATCATGTCAAATTAAGACATTGGTCACGACCTTTCAAAACCTTAGATAACATATTGAATTTATAGTGATAATATGACGTTATTCATATTGAATGAGAATTCTGAATACCGTAAGATTCTCTCATTCAAAATTTGTTCCATATCGAATCAATCAAAACCTCTCGCTTGCATGTTACAAGCGGGAAGAGCCGTGTGAGTAAAAACTATACAAGAAAGGAAGGCGTGCCTCTTATGAATTATCTCAAGCACCAAGACCTGTCTTAACATTGGGTGCTAGCATATAAGGTGCTAGCATATAATATGATAGTACCGGTTTTCTTCTTCACAAGCATAAAGATATAGGGATGCTCAATGGCTTTACCGTTATACTATTCACAGGCGCCATTGCGAAATGGGTGTGACGAGCGTTGAGAGATGTTTCTTTAAAATAAGCCCGTGAATTAGCAACGCAAGTATATTCCATTTGAAACATTCTGTTTTATGTGAGAGCTGTGATACCATTAAAGAATGCTATAAACAAAAGCGTGAAGCAATGCACTATCTTCACTAGGAAACTCCTCTTCAAAACGATCTAGGAAAGATAGCAATCTACTATGGCTATAAACGCTATGATAGCTCCAGGATATCTATCACCCTATAGATTATTCTCAATATTATCATTGAAGAAACTTCTAATAGAATTGTACAAAAATTTTATAAAATAAAGTACTCAAACTAATCTAGATATTGGAAGATTTTTCCCCCATCACTGCCACAATAAGCCATTGAGCCGTAAGAGCTGGTTTTTTTAACTGTTCAATTTCTACCGTAACCCCATAATGGAAAACCACTCGACCAGAAGGGCGAATTTCTGCATCATCTAACACAAAACGCGCACGTACCCGTACCCCTGTTTTCACAGGACTCATGAAGCGTACTTTATCGAAACCATAATTAATCCCCATTGTGCTTCCCTCCAACTCTGGAAGAGCCTCATAAGCGAGCGTAGATAAAAGCGATAATGTTAAAAACCCATGAGCAATTGTGCCTCCAAAAGGTGTCTTTTTAGCCTTTTCCTCATCAACGTGTATCCATTGATGATCATCTGTAGCGCATGCAAACTGATTAATCATATCCTGTGTAACAAGACGCCACCCCGATAATCCCACTTCTTTCCCAATAAAACTGGTAACATCTTGTATTGCTATTTTTTGCTGCATAACGCTATTCCTATTTTACTTGATAAAAACAACCACCCCTCTTGCTTTTATAAAATCCATTGATTAGAGCATCAAGAATAAAAGATTAATTGTCTTAAAAACAAATGCACCTTATGAATGAGAAAAATTCTTTAGCAGAATAGTTTTCAAATGGGAAAAAAGAATGGCAAGCAATGTGAACCTAACAGGTTTAGCGCATGATTTAAAACAACGTGCAGAAAAGCATCCCCCCATCCGTATTGGACTGATTGGTTGTGGTGAAATGGGCACAGATTTATTATCAAGTATCGCGCATATGGATGGTATAACAGTCGCTGCAGTAGCCACTAGGACGCCGTCACGTATTTTTGATGCCGCTACAATAGCCTATGGCGAGGATGGACATGCCTGTGAAGTTGAAAATACTTATGCTCTCACGCAAAGCATTGAAAAAAATTTGATTGCAGCAACAGATGATATTAACCTTGTTTTACGTCATGAACAAATTGATATTATCGTTGATGCAACAGGCTATCCCGAAGCAGGAGCAGAAATTGGTATCAAAGCGCTTGAAAATAACAAACATCTTGTCATGATGAATGTTGAAGCAGATGTTACAATTGGCGCTTATCTCAAACATGAAGCAGAGAAACGAGGGCTCATTTATACACTTGGTGCCGGAGATGAACCAACTTCTTGTATGGAACTCATAGAATTTGTTTCAGCCCTTGGACATAAGGTTGTTGCAGCAGGTAAAGGAAAAAATAATCCTCTGCGCTTTGATGCTACACCTGATGCTTACGAAGAAGAAGCATTCCGGCGTAATATGAATGTGCGCATGTTGGTTGAATTTATTGATGGTTCCAAAACGATGGTTGAAATGGCAGCAATTGCCAATGCCACTGGACTTCTCCCCGATTGCCCAGGAATGCATGGACCACAAGCGGCGCTGCAAGATCTAAACAAAGTGCTTATCCCAAAACAAGATGGAGGCATTTTGCAGCGATATGGTATTGTAGATTATTCAACAGGCCAAGGTGTTTCTCCAGGTGTCTTTGTCATTGCAGAAATAGCGCACCCACGTTTACGCGAACGTATGGAAGATTTAAAAATTGGTCAGGGGCCTTATTTCACCTTTCACCGTCCCTATCATTTAACAGCAATGGAAGTTCCCCTCACCTGCGCACGCGTTATGCTTTATGGCAAAAAAGATATGGCTCCTTTTAGCCATCCCGTAGTAGAAGTCTGTGCTGTTGCTAAAAAAGATTTATATCCAGGTGATCAGCTAGACTTTATCGGTCTTTATACTTATCGCGCTTGGATAATGAACATCGCAGAAGCACGCGCTCACCACGCCATTCCTTGTGGTCTTTTAGAAAAAGCAACAGTAACAGCTGAAATTAAAAAAAACGAACTCATTACACTACATAATACTGCTATTCGTGAAGATCAATGGATTGCACGTCTTCGTGCTAAACAAGACCTTTTACTTCATTGCCCTTCTTCCGCTAAGCTATAAACACTCCTTAATTACCTCACTTAACAATATCTTTGCCTCACACAACAGAACAACCCAGAATGCACTTGTATCGCAAACACAAGTGTTTGTGTTTTAATAAAGGCATTTTTTAACGATGCATATCACCACTTCCCTCTCACAATATGGCGCGTAAATGCTACAATATAAACCACCCCATGATATGGCATAAGATTCATTGTGTATCACTATCTTTACTCTATAAAAATACAAACCGGCATCATCATTTATTTGGTCAATATTACGACAGCCCTTGGACCTTAGAGATGATTCATAAGAAGAATTTTTACTCTTTTTTTTAATAATTTTATCCATACACGAACGCAACTTGTGATACGTAAAAATACTTTTGATGGATTTAACATAAACAAATTTGAAATAATAATTTATCATTTTTCTTATTGCATAAGAGCTATGAATACAGGGATCTTTTTATTTTGTTCTCTTATAAAAAATCAAAAAATTTAAAAAGGATAAAATATGCCTTTGATGAATAATCTTCATATGAGAGAAGATAGACAATATTAAAAAGCTGATAAAGATAATGAGTATACTAACCTTATTACTAGAGAATAAACATAAACTGTAAAAAATCAGGTTACTCTATTTTGTAAAAAAACATAAATGTAGGATCTTGAACTTTAATAATGTTAATAAAACTATATTTAGTATTAAGAATAGTAATTTTTTATCCAATACAGTATAAATAATTTCAAATATTTATTTTTCAAAATCATGAGGCGAACAAAAAGATCATAGACTTTGTCGATGATCTTTTTACTAAAGTGTAGTGAATATTCCCCAAAGAGATATAACAGCACCTAATACATCCCCAACACATAAAGAAGCAAGAAGTGATAAAATACCTATTCCCCCCCAACAGGCTGCACCTGAAAAGGCAGCAGTTTTTTCAGCTTTCCCCAAAGCAATGCCATCTTGTTCCTCAACGCCTTGAATAACAGCTCTATCCACAGCTTTAATAGCTACATCTTTTTCTAGTGTAGAAATAGTAACTGCCATTCTCTCTTGAAATTGATTTTTTACAAAACTTGCATTTCCCTCTATAGTTTGTACAAAAAAGAGAATAAATAGTGTAAAAGTAAATGAACATACACGATTTTTAAATATTTTAAACATAGCTTTCTTTGCTCCTCTTTTCTTCACTGAAAAAATGAAAGAATATTCACATATATAAAAACCAAAAATTATATTTAATCATTTATATAATTGCACATAATAAAATATTATATGTAATTATATTATATAACACATTGTGTATTACATGTAAAGACATAAAACAGCAAATGATAAAAATAATTTATTCATTTTACACTATAATAACTAATATCTTAACAGTAAGATATTGTCATTGTTATTTATCTACTTCAAAATAATAAAAATTTGTCAAATTGCTTATTATAATAAAGATTAAAAAAATAAATTCATTTGAAAATTTATATAATAGAACTTTTATAAATAATTTAAAATGTAATTAAATTTTAAAGAACTATAACATTAAAAACCGCCATTATAATGATAATTATCATATATTATTTTCAATAAATATACAAATGAAATAGTAATTAATGGATTTTTATTATATCGCTCATCAATAAACTTGAAAATAAAATTGATAGCGAATAAAAAACTCGATATAAAACAAATATATCATAATAAATAAACATTAAAATATTGTATTATTTTTCTATAAAACAGTTATAAAATGTAAAAAGAAATTAAGATATCTATTTTCAAATAGAAAAGACGTTAATAAAATAATTCTCAACTTTTACTGATATATAAAGAAAAATAGCGCATAGCATCTTCAAAAGGTAATTCAGCCCCTTTATCTCATACAGCATAAAAACTCAAAATATTGACATTCAAACCTAACAAAACAAACGCATAAAATAAGTAAATCTATCAGATTTACAAAAACATTATAAGCAACAATAGAGCACCAACAAACTACCTAAAATTAAATAAAAAGAGAGTCATAAAAAATGAGATGATCCCCCAAAATACTGAAAAACAATTTTCTTTCTTAATTTTCATAAAGTTTATTCCATATTTTTCTTCAATATTGTAGAGCACAGCCCTATTTATATTTACTCTGTATTAATAAAAAAATTCTCTTTGAAATAAATTTTTGGCAATATTCACATAACTGTCTGCAATTTGTACAAAATAAATAATTGATCAAATGCTTGAAAGAAAAATGATATTAAATGATAAATTTACCAACCGATCATTTTAATAGCAGAATACTCATCTATAATAATAATTTATTGTTTTGCATGTTGAATGACAGAGCTGACTATTATAGGATTCTCTTAATTTTAACGCTGTTTATATTGAATTAATCAATATTCTTCGCTTTCAAAGCACAAAAGAAAACGATGTGTGTGTGTAAACACACTTGAAGAAAGGAAAATATCACTTATGAGATATTTTAAATATCAAGCGCGGCTAACACAGTATTGAAAACTGGAAAAGTGAATGGTGGAGCCCCTTTTTAATTTAAAAATGTAAAGATAGTGAAGTGCAATAGATTTTATATTATGAGGATTTACCATTATACCATTCACGAACAGTATCACAAAATAGGCTTGGATACCTTGAGAAAGGTTTCTTTAAAACAAGCGTATCAATGTGCAACACAATAGCGTTCTGTTTATCATGTATCCAACGGTATTTCTTCTTGAATCATCTTATAAACTCATCGAGCTCTCTGAGATTCAAGTTCATCTTACGTGAATTTTTCCCTTTATATTCATTTTTTCTCATGAACACTAAAGTCTGTTAAGACACTATCCAAAGTAAAATCAATCAAAAAAATTTCTATTCTTTTGTACTATACAGATACTTGAATTAAGAATTTAGAACTCCTGATTTCAACCAAAGTCTGTACTATTGCAACAATAGAAATAGTTTTGTTATCCTCGCTCCATAGTAAAAAGAAGAATATACAACTTACAGAAAAAATTGCGCTTTCAATAAACAATGAAAAAATTATTTTTCATTACATGATGTGAAGTATTTAATCTGTATGAATATTTACTTATTAAAAATGAGAATATGAATCAGAAAATCTTACCAAAGATAGCTATCTTTAGAAAGCTCGCCTCATATTACAAAAAATTTGAGTTGGCTTTGCTCAATAAAATCTTCACTATTGTTTGACAAAGCTCTCATTTTTATAGCATCCATATGTGATGTAAAAAGACGCCTATTTGCGTTTCTCTTATAGATAGATTAAATAGTGACAGCACTTTTGATCATTTTTTCTGTGTTAACTTCTCTTTTGGGCAATAATTTATGGTATCTGACACGCCTTTTCTCGCTCTTTTACCTTTGGGCGCACACGAATATCACGGAGAGCACCTTCCCTTCGAAACCGACTGGATCATTGCTGAAGCTTTTGCAAAAGCCCTCACTTTACAAACAAAAGAGCAATTTCATATAGCACTTTTACCGGTTGAAAAGATTGGCTATTCTATAGAACATATGGATGTTACAGGCACACAAACCCTTACCTTTTCTGATGCTATTGAGCGATGGATAAGCATTGGTGAAAACTGCTATCGCAAAGGAATAAAGCGTTTTCTTCTTCTCAATGCCCATGGAGGCAATTCACCCTTAATGAGCATTGTTATCACCGAATTACGGAGGCGTTTTTCAATGCTTGCGGTAGCAACAAGTTGGAGTCGTTTTGGCCTACCGCAAGGTTTAATGGCACCGTCTCAACAGCATCTTGATATCCATGGAGGATTTATCGAAACCTCTCTCATGCTCTATTTAGCACCCGAAAAAGTGCATATGGAGAAAGCAGAAAATTTTTATAATAAGCAAGCTGATATGATTGCCAACTATCAGTATTTACGCGCTTATGGTCCTCATGCCTTTGGGTGGACAATGCGAGATCTAAATACGCAAGGTGCAGCAGGAAACGCAAGCAAAGCAACACCGCAAGCCGGTGAAGCAATTTTCTCTCATGTTCTTTGTGGGCTTCGTGGTTTACTTGATGATATCAATCGATTTAAAATAAATACATGGCAATAAAGAACAATAAAAGGTCTCTCCATGGAAACAACACACCCCAAAAAACTTCCCGTTACGGTTCTCACAGGCTATCTTGGTGCAGGAAAAACTACCCTTCTCAACCGCATTCTCAGTGAAAATCATGGCAAACGTTATGCCGTCATTGTCAATGAATTTGGTGAAATTGGTATTGATAATGACCTGATCATTGAATCAGATGAAGAAATTTATGAAATGAATAATGGCTGTGTTTGCTGCACTGTGCGTGGTGATCTTATTCGCATTCTGGAAAGTCTGATGCAACGTTCTCATCGATTTGATGCGATCATTATAGAAACGACAGGACTTGCAGATCCCGTTCCCGTAGCACAGACCTTTTTCATGGATGATACGGTCCATGAAAAAACAGCTCTCGACAGTGTGATCGCGGTCGTTGATGCAAAGCATTTGCCCTCTCAACTGAAAAAAAGTCGTGAAGTTGAAGAACAAATTGCTTTCTCTGATATTGTTCTCTTAAATAAAATTGATCTTGTCAGCGAAGAAGAACGTGCACACGCGCAATCGCTCATTCTTGCAATTAATCCCAGAGCCATAATTTACGCAACAGAGCGCGCTAACATCCCTCTTGATAAACTCCTCGATCGAGGTTCCTTTGATCTCCAACGCACTTTAGATAATGATCCCCATTTTCTTGACCATCAGCACGCAAACCATGTCTGTGGTCCCGATTGTAATCATGATCATGTACATCACCACAAATCCACCATTCATGATATTACAATAACCTCTGTAAGTTTAAAAACAGGTGCCCTTCAACCAGAAAAATTTTTCCCATGGATTCAACAGATCACGCAACAACAAGGTCCTGATATTTTGCGTTTAAAAGGCATTATCGCATTTCAAGGAGACGATGATCGTTATGTCATTCAAGGCATACACATGATCCTTGAAGGACAGCACCAACGTCCATGGCGTGAAGATGAAAAACGTGAAAGTCGACTTGTTTTTATTGGCCGTACCCTTGATGCCGAAAAACTGAAAACCGGTTTTGAAAATTGTGCATAAGCGAGTAAAAATGCCAAGCATTACCAATTACAATTTACAAAATTATTGTCTTTCCTGCGGTTTTATTGATAATAAACCAGCTTTTGTCTCGGTCGAAGGTTTCATTGTTTTTTTAAACCCAATCCCACAAAACATTGAAGTTCACCAAGGAATAATTTCTAGCCATTTTTCCCATGATAACACAGCTATCATTACAGGTGGAGAAGACGGAAAGGTCTGTCAAACAACAGTAGATGGTCATACAAAAGTACTGGGCAAACAGGAAGGCAAATGGATAAGCAATGTTGCATTTGGACCACGGAAAGTTTTTGCTTTTTCCTCCTCACGTTTCGCATTTGTGGATGTTGGAAAAGAAAGACAAGAGCTCACACATGAACGCAGTGTAGAAGGCCTCGCTTTTGCCCCAAAAGGTTTACGACTTGCCGTTGCCCATTACAATGGAGTTACTCTTCATTGGTTATCAACGCAAACATCTCCCACCACATTGGTCTGGAAAGGAGCACACTTTGGTGTCACCTTCTCACCAGACAACCGCTATGTCATTTCTACCATGCAAGAAAACGCCCTCCATGGCTGGCGTCTCACTGATAATCAGCATCTCCGCATGAGTGGCTACCCAAGCAAAGTCAAAAGCTGGTCTTGGAGTGCGAAGGGAAAATGGTTAGCAACATCCGGTGCATCAGCAGCCATTGTCTGGCCCTTTCATACAAAAGATGGCCCCATGGGAAAAACACCATTAGAACTGGGCACACGAGCAAATGCACTTGTCAGCACCGTTGCATGCCATCCAAGCAAAGAAATTGCAGCAATAGGCTTCAATGATGGAATGATTTTGTGTGCACATTTTCACGATGGAAAAGAAGTTCTTCTAAAAGGCTATGGAAAAAGCGCCATTTCAGCGCTCAACTGGGATCAGACAGGGCACAACCTTGCCTTTGGTAGCGAAAATGGTGAGTGTGGTATTATCAACATCTCTGTTTAAGAAAACAACAACAACCATCACAGCTAAGATAGCCGCACAATCCTCCAGAAGCAATTGCGCATAAAACCCATCTTCCTCTCTAAAAAATAAGAGAAGATTTTAATAAAGTAAAAGGCAGCATTTTCTACTGCCTTTTTATAAAAGGACATACCATACTCTGTCAAAAAAGATGGCGTAAACCAGCTGAGAAACTCGCTCCAGAAAAACCAACTTTCTTAAATTTATGCTGATAAGTTATATCTCCATAAAGAGAAAGTTTTGAAGAAAGACGCGCATTAAAACCAAGCCCTGCTTCCAAAGAAGAACCAAAAAAACCTAATTGGAAATCGTTTTTAAAAGAAACAAATTGCTTATCTTCAAAACTATGCAAATAAGAAAGCTTACTATAAAAAGAAATGGCACGTCCCTTTTCAGAAACATTAAGTGTCTTGCTTAAACGCCCACCAACACGCCCCACCCATTGATGAAATTTTCCTAAATCAACATCAATATTATCAACATCATGTGCCGGATTAAACTGAAGATGCTGATAAACAACCTGAATCTGCGGATCAAAAACAACACCTTTATACCCTGTTGCAAACGTTCTGCCACTTGTTAAAGAACCGCTAAACTGTTTACCCTTTAACGCTACAACCTTGCCCCGTGCTAGTGTCAAAACATCTCCCTTAAAAAGTCCATACGATAATACCCCATCGATATAAAAACCCGTATCATGCTGTAAACTTCCATAAGCAGCAACGGACCATTTATCAAATGGACTCTTTTTGCTTTGTTCAACATTTAGAGGATGGAGAGAGAGGTTTCCATAAGTTCCCGTGACCCCAAAGAATGTGCAACTCTCTGAACTCTCAATTTCTTTCAGCAAAACGCCTGCTTCCAGTGCACTATAATCAAGTTCTGCTCCATAGCCATATTCAAAAGCAGAAAGATTTGAAGCATAGTGGTAGCTTCCACCATAACCACGGATAAAAAATGCTGGATTTTCATCACTTTTCAAAGAACCTCTAGAATAGCTTCGTATTGCCTCCAATTTTTTATTTTGAGAGGCAAAATCCATCAAGCCGGCATGGAATAACGCATTTGGTAAAAGGAGATAAGTTGGCAACTGTGGGACAACCGCCCTAATTCCCATTTCGGGCTGAATATCAGGCTTAACAGGAACAGGCGAAGTGGGGACAGGATCTGTAGGTATAGGATCACTTAGATCAGAGGGCGCTGACGGAGAAGGTGTTGGTGTAATAGGCACAGAGAAAGAAGATGAAGGATCTGTAGGTACAGGATCACTTGGATCAGAGGGCGCTGACGGAGAAGGTGTTGGTGTAATAGGTACAGAGGAAGAAGATGAAGGATCTGTAGGTACAGGATCACTTGGATCAGAGGGCGCTGACGGAGAAGGTGTTGGTGTAATAGGTACAGAGGAAGAAGATGAAGGATCTGTAGGTATAGGACCACTTGGATCAGAGGGCGCTGACGGAGAAGGTGTTGGTGTAATAGGCACAGAGGAAGAAGATGAAGGATCTGTAGGTACAGGGTCACTTGGATCAGAGGGCGCTGACGGAGAAGGTGTTGGTGTAATAGGCACAGAGGAAGAAGATGAAGGATCTGTAGGATCTGTAGGTATAGGACCACTTGGATCAGAGGGCGCAGACGGAGCAGGTGTTGGTGTAATAGGTGTAGGTAATGGAGTGGGAACAGGGTCTGTAGGTGTAGGATCTACCGGCGCAGAAGGTGAAGGTGGAATAGGTAAAATTGTAGAAGAATCTTGTTTAGGACTAATATAAATACCCTCGAGACGAAAATCCCAAAAGTCCCGATCTCCTGCAACTAATCTATTCATAGGATCTGCTTTTCCAAAAGAAGAACTTGGGCCATAAGCACGAAGACGATATTGATAAGGCAAACCATTTATTGCAGTATAATCGCCCATTAGTTTAAAAGAATCTTCACGCGCATATCCAGAAACTTGGATAAGTGAAATACTGTTGCTTCCTTCACCGCTTACTTCCTTTTCTGAAGTTTTGGAAAAATTTTCCATCACGAGCAGTGTAGTGCCGGAAACATCTCCATCGATCAAAATACGATCGGTTTTTTGAGAATCAAACAAACCATCATCATTCAAAAACGTACTGAGCTTAATCTGAACATTACCCTCCGCATTGTATGCCTCCTTGTATCGTTCATTCCCGATACGCAATGTTTGATAACCGCTGGATACATCCCGATTGAAAATAAATGTACTATCAGAAAGACTCACAGATGAAAGTGATGAATCTGTAAAAACAGAACCCTGCAAACCTTTATATTTGCTTTTTGTGAGATACCAAGTAGAACCACGCGTTAATTCTAATCTAGCAGTAGAAGTATCTTCAACGTGCACACCCCCTGTAAGGGAAGAAGCGCTTGCTTTAATAGATATAGAAGAGTTCTTTTCAGCTTTTAATAACAAATCACCAGAGATCTTTGTTGCTTCTGATAAATCAAGAGAAACACTAGCTCCATAACCGCCCTGCCCAGTAACATAAATAGCTGTACCATCTGGAACTGTGAAAGTTGTCTGTTTTAAACGAACAGATGCCTTTCCCATAGTGATTCTTGGCTCTTTTGAAACACCTTTTTGTCCATAATATTCGGCCACTGTGTTTGGATCTAATAGATTAAAATACAGACCATAAGCCCCCTTTCCCTGCACAGAAATATTTGAGCTCTCAATCTCAATATTTGTCTTCTTAAAAGCGTCTGATAGATCATAATTATGAATAGGCTGGCCTCTACTATTTACAAAAGCTGAAAAATTTTTAACCAAAAAGCCATGCATATCATTAAGCACAATAGAACTATTCCTCAATTGAACAGCGCCACCTTGAAATATGTCAAAAGCCTCTGGTAATTTATCGACACTTTCATTATCAACTATAGAAGTGTATTTTTTCCCTTTTCCCTCAATCGTCATGTTATCGAGAAGATATCTCCCCCCAAACTTTGTTGAAAACGCGCCAATCTCATTAAAAGTAACAGTGCTACCTGACATCCTAACAAATGCATTAAGACCACTTACAATCCCTATACCATTCGCATTCAAATTGTCTGGTTTAATCTCAACATTGACACGAACTAAAGCAACATTCGCCTCTTTCCCCGATGCATAAACAGCGTGCGAAGTTCCCTCAATCTTCCCGTCATTCATCTGAATAACTCCATTTAGAACACGAAGACCGGGGATATCCTTAAAATTTGAATCCGTTAGAATAAGCTTTCCGCCATCTTGTACGAATGCACCATATTGAGATATTTCATCTGAATTATCACCCGTAACAGTTATACGAGACGCATTAACAATTGTGCCTTGCTTTCCTACATATATAGCTGCAATAGGCGCAGCTTCCTGAGAATTTTTTAAGTAATAAACTTTATCTGCGAGAAAGTGTGTTTTTCTATCATCGCATCTATAAAATGGAGCCTCTGGATCACATAAACTTCCAGCAGCTTCAAGATGGAAAATTTGCAAAAAATAAAGAATAGCTGTTGTAAAAGTGCATAAAAATGTATGATTATAAAATACATTAACCATCATTCTTCATTACTCATATTTATCAAAGAATAACAATCATATAATATATAGTATAAACTTCATAAAATAAATATACAATAAATAATTAATTTAGTGATTAATATAATGCTTATATACTTATATATAAATTATTCTATATTTTATGGATAACTAAAAATGATATTGTAATCTACCAGAAAAGCTCATTCCAGAAAATCCTGCTTTTGTCAGTTTATGCTGATAATTTATATCTCCATGAAGTGCAAATTTCGAAGATAGTTTGGCATTAAAACCAAGCCCCGCTTCTAAAGAAGAACCAAAATCACCTAATTGGAAATCGTTTTTAAAAGAAACAAATTGCTTATCTTCAAAACTATGCAAATAAGAAAGCTTACTATAAAAAGAAATGGCACGTCCCTTTTCAGAAACATTAAGTGTCTTGCTTAAACGCCCACCAACACGCCCCACCCATTGATGAAATTTTCCTAAATCAACATCAATATTATCAACATCATGTGCCGGATTAAACTGAAGATGCTGATAAACAACCTGAATCTGCGGATCAAAAACAACACCTTTATACCCTGTTGCAAACGTTCTGCCACTTGTTAAAGAACCGCTAAACTGTTTACCCTTTAACGCTACAACCTTGCCCCGTGCTAGTGTCAAAACATCTCCCTTAAAAAGTCCATACGATAATACTCCATCGATATAAAAACCCGTATTATGCTGTAAACTTCCATAGGCTCCAACAGACCATTTATCAAATGCGCTTTTTTTGCTTTGTTCAACATCCTCTGGGGTTAGAGAAAGATTTCCATAATTCCCCAAAGCCCCAAAGAATGTACGACTGTATAAACTCTCAATCTCGTTTAACAAAACACCTGCTTCGAGTGCACTATAATTCAGCTCAGCGTTATAGCCATATTCAAAAGCAGATAAATTGGAAGCATAATGATGACTACCACCATAAGCATGCAGAAAAAAGGCTGTCTTTTCATCATCCTTCCAAGAGGAATGAAAAGCATTCCGCATTGTCTCTACCGTCTTATTTTGCGTGGTCATATCCACTAAACCAGCATGAAATAAGGTATTTGGCAAAAGAAGATAAGTTGGCAATTGAGGAACAACAGCTCTAATTTGGAGATTAGACTGAACATTAAGCGACACAGGAAGATTAGACGAAGGTTCAACAGGGTCAGAAGATGTAGAAGAAGAAGGTGTGGCAGATGTCAATGACGTAGGAAGTGGATTGGGAGGCGGAGAATCTAAAGGATGAGATAATGAAAACGAAGCCAGTTTAATAAATGGACCATTATAAGTACCTATTCTAGAAGAAATATAGATACCTTCAAGACGGAAATCCCAAAAATCCCCCTCACCTTCCACTAATCTTTGCTTAGCATCCGCTTTTCCAAAGGGCGAATTCGGACCATAACCACGAATACGATATTGATAAGGAAAACCTTTCACTGTAGTATAACTATCATAACCATTGGCGAGTTGAAAAGAACCTGCCTGCGCTGTTCCAGCAACTTGAATAAGTGAAATGCTTTGATCTCTTCCTTCATGGACTTCTTTATTTGCAGCTTTTGGAAAATTTCGCACATGAATGAATGTCGTTCCCGAGACATCACCAGAAATCAATATACGATCGGTTTTTTGGGGATCAAACAAACCCTCATCACTCAAAAATGCACTCAACTTAATCTGAGCATTTCCCTCAGCACTGTAAACTTTTTTATCTTTTGATGCGAGAATTCTATCTCCTGCGCCTATATCCGGCCTTTTTCCAATGCGTAGCGTTTGATAACCATTCAATATATCTTCATCATAAAAGATCAGTGTACTATTGGAAAGACTTAGAGAAGAAAGAGATGAAACAGATTCCCGTAAACCGTTGTATTTACTTTTAGTAAGATACCATGTTGAATAACGGGTTAACTCTAAATCAATAGTTGATTTATCGTCAACACGCGTCCCTCCTGTCAGAGAAGAAGAATTCGCTTTCACCAATAGAGAAGCGTTGTTTTCAGCTTTTAACAACAAATCACCAGAAATCTTTGTTTCATCAGATAATTCAAGAATACCTTCAGCCCTATAGCCTCTATTTCCCTTCGCATAAATCGCAATACCATCTGGAACTGTCATATTTGTCTGTGATAAATAAACAAATGCCTTCCCCGTGAGAACTTTTTGGGTTTCTAAAACTTTTTCATCATCTCGTTGCCTAGTCATCTTAGCAAGCTCTTCTGGAGCTAAAACATTAAAATACAGACCATGTACTCCCTCCCCTTTCACAGAAATATCGTTTTTTTCTATCTTAATACTTGTATTCTTAAAGCCATCTGGCGAAACATACTTTTGAATTAATTTGCCATTGTTTTCTACATAACCTGAAAAATTTTTAATCAAGAATGCGTGCATATTGTTAAGATGAATAAAACCTTTTTTCAAATAAACATCACCTCCTTGAAAAACCTCAAAAGCTTCCGGCAATACCCCCATAGCGCCATCACCATCTGTTCTAGCTTCCTCCCTCCTTCCTTGCCCCGTAATACACATAGTATCAAGAATATAGCGCCCCCCAAACCGAGTTGAAAATGAGCCAATCTTATTAAAATTAACGGTACCTTCTGACATTCTAACCATTGCATCAAAACCACTCATAATACCGATCCCTTTTACCTTCAAATTATCTGGCTCAATATCGATATTCACACTCTCTAAAGCAATATCCGTTTCTTTCCCCCATGCATAAATAGCATGTGAAGCACCCTTAATTTCCCCTACTGTCATGCTAATAACTGCATTTTGAGCACGAAGAGCAGGTATGTCCTTGAAATCTGCAAATGTTAGATTAAGTTTTCCACCATTTCTTACATACGCCCCATAGGCAGATATTTTATCTGGATTATCGCCATAAACTGTTATCTGAGAGGCATTAACAACAGTGCCTACTTTTTCTACATATATAGCTGCAATAGGCGCAACCTCCTGAGAATTTTTTAAGTAATAAACTTTATTTGCGAGAAAGTGTGTTTTTCTATCATCGCATTTATAAAATGCCTCTCCTGCATCACTTGAAGATCCTGCAGCACTAACATAAGCAACCTGAAAAAAATAAAGAATAGCTGTTGTAAAATTGTATAAAAATGCATGTTTGTAAAATACATTTATCACCATTCTTCCTTACCCCTATTTATTAACGAAGAACAATCACATAATGTATATTATAAACTTATTAAAATAAATATACGATAAATATTTAACTTAATTATTAATATAACACTTATATACTTATATATAAATTATTCTATATTTCATGGATAACTAAAAATGATATTGTAATCTACCGGAAAAGCTCATTCCAGAAAACCCTGCTTTTGTCAGTCCATGCTGATAATTTATATCTCCATGAAGTACAAATTTCGAAGATAATTTGGCATTAAAACCGAGCCCCGCTTCTAAAGAAGAACCAAAATCACCTAACTGGAAATCATTTTTAAATGAAACAAACTGTCTATCTCCAAAACTACGCATAAGATAAAGCTTACCATAGAAAGAAATAACACGCCCCTCTTCAAAGGGCGCAAGAAACTTAGTTAAACGCCCACCAGCACGTGCCGTCCATTGATTAAATTTTCCCATATCAACATCAAGACTATCAACATCACGCACACCATCAAACTGAAGATGCTGATAAATAAGCTGAAGCTGTGGATCAAAAACAAAACCATTACGCCCTATTGCAAATGTTTTACCACTGGTTAAAGAAGCACTTGACTGTTTACCTTTTAATGTTGCGACCTTACCCCGTGCAAGAGTGAAAACATCACCCCTAAACAAGCCGTAAGATAACAACCCATCCATATAAAAACCCGCATCATGTTGCAGACTTCCATAAGCAGCAACGGACCATTTATCAAATGGACTCTTTTTGCTCTGTTCAACATTTAGAGGATGGAGAGAGAGGTTTCCATAAGTTCCCATCACCCCAAACAATGAGCAACTCTCTGAACTCTCAATTTCTTTCAATAAAACGCCTGCTTCCAGTGCACTATAATCGAGTTCGGCTCCATAGCCATATTCAAAAGCAGAAAGATTTGAAGCATAGTGATAGCTTCCACCATAACCACGGATAAAAAATGCTGGATTTTCATCACTCTTCAAAGAACCTCGAGAAGAGCTTCGTATTGCCTTCAATTTTTTATTTTGAGAGACAAGATCCATCAAGCGGGTATGGAATAAAGCATTTGGTAAAAGGAGATAAGTTGGTAACTGTGGAACAACCGCTCTAATTCTTGGCTCGGACTGAATATCAAGCCTAACAGGAACAAACACAACTGGTGTAGGTTCAACTGGAACAGGCGGAGTGGGAACAGGATCTGTAGGTATAGGATCACTTGGATCAGAAAGCTCAAACGGAGTAGGTGTTGGTGTAACAACTGCAACTGGAGAGGAAGAAGCTGAAGGATCTACCGACGCAGAGGGCGCAGAAGATGAAGGATCTGTAGGTGTAGGTAATGGAGTGGGCACAGAACCTGTAGATGAAGGATCACCTAACTCAGAGGGCGTAGACGGAGAAGAGGCAGGTATAACGGCTGGAGATAGAGGAGTGGGTGCCGAATCTTTAGATGAAGATTCTACTGACTTAGATAACACAGATGCAGAAGGCTCAGAACTAACAGAAGTAGATGGCACAGACAACTCAAATGGAGAAGACGTAACCGGAGAAGATAGCTCCAGCACAGTTTCTACAGGGAAAGATCTAACTAAATCAGACGGCGATGCAGGCATTGATTGTTTAGGTAAAGTTTCAACTGAAACAGAAGGAGATGGTATAGGCTTAAAGTCAACAGGAGCAGATGGCACAGGCGACTCGGACGAAGGAGGTGTAGAGGAAACAGTTGGAACAGGTGTAGAAATACCCTCCGTAGAAGAAAGCTCGGTTGAAAAAGACGACTCATCTGAAGAAGCCGTAGGTGGAGCAGACGGCATAGGTGGTTCAGGCATGGGAGCCAAAGAAGGAGATGTAACTGAATCAGATGGTGCAGATATGGATTCTATATGCGAAGTTTCAACTGTATTAGCAGAAGGAGTAAAGATAGAATCCGTAAAGGAATTTTCAATCGGAGAAGATAGCTCCAACACAGGTTCTACAGAAAAAGATCTAGCTAAATCAGACGGAGATGCAGGCATCGATTGTTTAGGTAAAGTTTCAACTGAAGTAGAAGGAGATGGTATAGACTTAAGGTCAACAGAAGCAGATGGCACAGGCGACTCGGACGAAGGAGGTGTAGAGTAAACGGTTGGAACAGGTGTAGAAATACCCTCCGTAGAAGAAAGCTCGGTTGAAAAAGACAACTCATCTGAAGAAACCGTAGGTGGAGCAGACGGCATAGGTGGTTCAGGCATAGGAGCCAGAGGAGGAGGTGTAACTGAATCAGATGGTGTAGGTATAGATTCTATATGCGAAGTTTCAACTGTATCAGTAGAAAGCAATGGTACAGATGTAGAATCGACAGGAGGAGAGGACGGTAAAGATACTTCAACAAAAGGAAGCGTAGATGGAGTGGAAGTAAGATCCGTATGAACAGGTTCAATAGTCTTAGTTTCAGAAGAATCAACTTTGGAACTCACATAAATACCTTCAAGGCGAAAATCCCAAAAGTCTCCATTGCCTGCAACTAATCTATTCTTGGGATCTGCTTTTCCAGAAGAAGAATTTGGACCATAAGCACGAAGATGGTATTGATAAGGAAAACTACCTATTGTAACATACCCACTGGCAAGTTGAAAAGAATCTTCACACGCGTACCCAGAAACTTGAACAAGTGAAACACTTTCACTTCCTTTATCACGGACTTCTTTTTTTGATTTTTCGGAAAAACCTTCCACTTGGAGAAGTGTAGTCTCCCCCGAGACATCACCATAAATCAAAATACGATCAACTTTTTGAGTATCAAATAAACCATCGTCATTTAAAAATGCACCGAGCTTAATCCGAGAATTACCCTGTGCACTATATGCATCCTTATGGACTAGTCCGTATAATGCTATCAACTCACCTTGTTTACTTATATCATCTATATCATCTATAATCGTTTTTTTTCCAATGCGCAGTGTTTGATAATTATTGGATATACTATTAAAAACAATAGTACTGTCTGAAAGACTTATATATGAGACGGATGTATCTATAGAAATACCTTCTTGTGAATCTTCGTTTTTACTTTGGATGAGATAATATTTACTTTGGGTAAGATACCATGTCGAGCCACGCGTTAACTCTAAATCAACAGTAGATGTATCTTCAACACGAATATCTCCTGTAAGCGTAGTGTCCCTAGCTTTTACGGTTATAAAGGAGTCGTATTGAGCTTTAAATAACAAATCACCAGAGATTCTGGTTCCTTCCGATAATTCAAGAGTAGCTTCAGCTCCCAAACCTTCAGTCCCCGTAGCATAAATAGCAATACCATCTGGAACTGTAAGAGACGTCTTTGACAAATAAACTGATGCAGTTCCCAGAACAATTTTTTCTGTTTCTGAACGTTTTTTATCATCTATATTCAACATATCAGCCCATCGATCTGAATCTAATGTATCAAAGTACAGACCATGTACCCCCATCCCATGCACAGAAATATTTGATCTCTCAATATTAATATTTGTTTTCTTAAATTCATCTGATGAATCATAACTCTGAATTAGCTTGCCATTTTTATAGGCATAACCTAAAAAATTTGTAATCAAGAAGCCATGCATATCAGTAAGCAGAATAGAACTATCCCTCAAATGAACAGCTCCCCCTTGAGATATGTCAAAAGCTTCTGGTAATTTATCAACACTTTCATTATCAACTATAGCAGTGTATTTTTCTCCTTTTCCCTCAACCATCATGGTATCGAGAAGATACTTCCCCCCAAATTTTGTTGAAAATGCGCCAATCTCATTAAAAGTAACGGTACCACCTGACATCCTAACAAATGCATCAAGACCACTTACAATCCCTATACCCTTTACATTCAAATTGTCTGGCTTAATCTCAACATTTACACGAACTAAAGCTATATCCGTCTTTTTCCCCGATGCATAAATAGCGTGTGAAGTTCCCTCAATCTTCCCGTCGTTCATTTGAATAACTCCATTGAGAGCACGAAGACCGGGGATATTCTTAAAATTTGAATCCGTTAGAACAAGCTTTCCGCTATCTTGTACGAATGCACCATATTGAGATATTTCATCTGGATTACTACCCGTAACAGTTATACGAGACGCATTAACAATTGTGCCTTGCTTTCCTACATATATAGCAGAAACCGATTTACCTTTAGAAGCGTTTAGAAAATCATAGGTTTTATTTTTGATTACGTGCTTCTTACCATCACTGCATGTATAAAACTGAGCCTCTGAATCACACGAAACTCTAGAAGCGTTAGAATTCGCACTAACAACCACGATTGGAAAAAAAGAAACAGCAGCTGTTGTAAGAGTATATAAAAACTTATAACTTTTAAATATATTAGCCATAACTCTATTACAACCTCTCCCCCCTTATATAAAAGAAGATAACACCTGCAATAACGCTAAGTTAAACATTCGAAAAATGAGAAGTATAAAACTTAAATATTCGTTTTATACTTCATACAAAATTCTATAATTGTGTAAAACTTATCTTATAATTTATGGTTATCTAAAAATGGTAGCGAAGACCCCCAGAAAAACTTACTCCAGAAAAACCAGCCTTGGTAAGCTTGTGCTGATAAGTCACATCTCCATGCAAAGCAAACTTTGAAGACAATTGAGCATTAACACCCAATCCAGCTTCTAGAGAAGAACCAAAAGCCCCTAACTGGAAAGAATCTTTAAAGCGCACAGCTCTTTCTTTGCCAAAATCATGGGCAAAATGAATCTTTCCATAGAAAGAAACATCACGATCTTTTTCAGGTGCAGTAAGAGTCTTTATTAAACGCCCCCCCATACGCACCATCAATTGATCAAGTTTATCCATCTCAATATTAAAATTATCAATATCACGAACCTCATTAAATTGAAGATGTTGATAAACAACCTGAACCTGTGGATCAAAAACAACACCTTCATATCCTGTGGCAATTTTCTGACCACCCATTAAGGAAACACTTAAAGGGTTACCCTTCAATGTTGCAGTCTTACCCCGAGCAGTTGTCAGAACATCTCCCTTAAACAGACCATAGGATAAAAGACCATCAACATAGAATCCTGCATCATGCTGCATACTGCCATAGACTGTAGCAGTCCATTTATCAAATGTACTTTTTTGGCTTTGTGCAACATCTCGAGGCTGTAGAGAGAGCTTTCCATAAGACCCCATAACCCCAAAGGATATAGCACTGTCAACATTTTCAATTTTTTGTAGCAAAACACCTGTCTCTAGCGCATAGTACCCTAGATCCCCTCCATAACCATATTCAAGCGCAGATAAATCTGAAACATAACGATAACTCCCACCATAGCCACGCAAAAATGAAGCAGGATTTTCACGAATTTCCAACATTCCACTAGGATTAGTCCGTACTCTCTCCAACTGCTTATTTTGATTGCTGATATCCATTAAACCAGCATGGAATAAACTATTTGGCAAAAGCAGATAAGTTGGTACCTGAGGAACAACAGATCTTACACCTCGTCGAGACGGAAAAACATTTTCAATCTTAGAAAGACTATCCGCAGAAGACACTGGAACAATATCCGCAAAAGAAACATGTGCAGGAAGTATAGGTTTAGAAGCCACATCAGAAGCCATAGAAGTATGTCTATAATCAGCAGATCTTTGAATATCCGGACTTTCTAGGCGAAAATCCCAAAAATCTCCTTCACCTTCGACAAGCCTTTGAACAGAATTAGCTTTTCCTAAATGAGATCTTGGACCATAAGCATAGAGCTTATACTGATAAGGCAATCCCTCCAATGCAATATAATCACCATCCAACTGAAAAGAACCTTCCTCTGCTTTTCCAGAAACCTGAATGATAGAAATACCCTGGTTATTTCCACCACTCCCCGTTTTTCCTCCTGGACTTCCTGAAACGCTTTTCACATGTATTATCGTTTTTCCTTCAATATCACCATAAATCAAAAGCCTATCAGTTTTTTGATTTCTAATAGTTCCCCCTTTATTTACATATGTATTAAGATAAATATGCGCATCACCCTGCGCTTTATAAACAACACCTTCTCCTTTTCCAATACGAAGTGTCTGATAATCACTCGTTGTATTATCTGTGGGGCTCTCAAAAACAATAGAACTATCAATAAGATGGATCAACGAACTCGATGAGTCACCTATAGAATCAAAGCTTCGTAAATTTTTATTTTTTGGTTGTGATAAAGTCCATTTTGAACCACTTTCTAACAGAAACTCAGCAGAAGAACTTTCATCAATATGCACTCCCCCGACAAGCACAGAATCATTAGCTGAAACCTTTACTAAAGAGCCTCCTTCAGCCTTCAACAATAAATCTCCAGAAATTTCAGATTTTTCTAAAAGTCTAATAAGACCACCGGATTTGTTGCTATAAATAGCTGTACTATATGGAACTTTAAAAGAAGTATTTCCCAAAAACACCTCCCCTCGCATAGGTAAATTCGTCTTTGGCAAACTTCCAAATAAATCTTTCTCCCCCATAAAAATATAGGACTCCTTTTTTACAGAAGCGCTTTCTGTTTGCTTTTTTCCAGCTTTTTCGCCTTCCAAAAAGCGTATGCCATAAGACACATCACTATTTACGGAAACGTTAGAATGTACAATATCAACCCAACCTCCTTTTCCCAGCAATGATACACCGTGGGCATTAGCAACCTTAACGTTACTTGCCCCGTAATAAATAGAACCACCTTCTTGGGTCATCTGAAAAACTGAGCCTTGTTCATGATTGTCTAAATCTATCTCCTGAATACCATTATCGATAATATAAACACCCCATAATCCAACTTTTCCCCATTCTCCTGTATGAACTCCCATACCACGAGACAAATGAATTCCTCCACTTCCTATCTCAACATTTCCATAATTATCCGCCTTTATACCATACTTCCAAAAGTTTTTTTTCAAATCAGTATTTTTATCCGAAATATCAGTAATAAATATATTTTGCCCATCCACCAATGTCCCTGTTCCAGATACTTCTATGGCCGCCTCTTTAACTTGATTTTCATCAGTTTTCTGATAGTTTTTATCATGAATTACATACCTCTTACCATCACCGCACCGAAAAGGTATAACATTTTCAGAACAAACGACATGTTCAAAATAAATTGCATACACATCAACATTATGTGTCAAAAAAAGAAGTGTTGTCGTGAACGTACATAAGGAGAAACGATTTTTAAATAGATTTACCATAATTACACCATAATTCCGCCCATCACAGAGCAATGCATAACGTATCAAGAGATTTAGCCAGAAAATTTAATACGTTTTGGTTTAAAGATAGTGATTTTATTAATATTTTTTGTATTTTATGTAAATATGGAATTAAAAAATTACTCAAAAATACAATCTAAATCTGTTGCTTTTACAAAAAAATTGCAAAAATATAACTGAAGAACGACAGAAAAATCACCTTTAAAGTTGTTATTCCAAAATAGCCTTAATCGGTTGACATGCATTAAAAACGCCTGCTTTAATTGCTGTCTAATCCCACCAAAATGGGTATAATCAACCTCCTTACGATAGAGATATTATATTGAAACAATATGTATTTGTAAGCAGACAAAACATATACCAAAATTGAAAAACAAGAGTTTACCTATGCCTTTTTAAGCAAACTTCGTGGCAAGACAGCCTAATAAAGAGTAGGAATGTGTAAAAATCAGTTCCTATTTTTACTACCTCCTTTTAATGTAACTTGATAACATTTAAACGCATTCAGAGCCGGATCTTTAAAAAGTAAAAGATTATACATGACTTCATCCTGGTATTTATCGCATTCCTTTTAAGAAAACACATTTTCCAAAAACAATATGTCATTATGGTTCTCATTCATCAGTTTTCTCAGATATCTCTCATTTTTGCCATCCCCATTTCACAACGACAGCGGATATAATATAAAGTTCATCGGATATAGCTCTCATTGCCCTTGAGTATCTTCTTTTCCTTTGCCAATTTCTAATATTGTAAATCCTCTCCTCTTAAGGTGATTTCCCAAATTATATTGACTCCTTTCTTAGACAATTATCCCCTTGCCAATCTTACATAATATGCAAAGGAATGCTTTTTATGAGTTCATCATAAGAGCATTGAAAATATTTCAGCATCCTGAATTAAAAAATATCTTTATCAATCGGCATATTATAAATAATATAATCATCACTCTTAAATACGCGTTTTGAAACCATAACGTACAAACTCTTCAAACTTTTCAAAAAAATGAAAGAAGTCCAACCCAAAAGCATATTAAAGATATGCAAAGTCACACTCTCGTAAAAATGCTATAACACAAAATGAATAGAGAATGAGAAAAAGCCACAAGTTATACTTGTGGCTTTTTCAAAGATTAATCAGAAACACCAACAAAACTAGAAATGATAACGCAAACCACCAGAGAAACTAGTTCCAGAAAAACCAGCTTTCGTTAGCTTGTGCTGATAAACCAAATCGCCGTAAAGCGCAAATTTTTGAGACAATTGGGCATTAAAACCTAATCCAGTTTCTAACGAAGAACCAAAAGAGCCTAGCTGAAAAGCATCTTTAAAATGCACAAATTGTTTTCCTTCAAAACCGTGAGCAAGATGAAGCTTGCCATAGAAAGAAACAACTTGAGCCTTATCAGTTGCGACCAGCCTCTTTGTTAAACGCCCTCCAACACGCCCTATCCACTGATGAAGTTTTCCTAAATCAATATCAAAGCCATCCACATCAGGCACTTTATTAAATTGAAGATATTGATAAACAACTTGAACTTGCGGATCAAAAACAAAACCGTTCTCCCCCACCATAAACGTTTTACCAGCAGTCAATGAAGCACTTAAAGGATTTCCCTTTAATGTTGCCGTCTTGCCACGTGCAGTTGTTAGAACATCACCTTTAAACAAACCGTAAGACACAAGACCATCAACGTAAAAACCCGCATCATGCTGCATACCACCGTATGCTGTAACTGACCATTTATCAAATGTACTTTTTTGACTCTGCTCAACATTCAAAGGTTGCAAAGAAAATCTCTCGTAGGCCCCGATAATTCCAAAAGAAGTGGAACCATACGTATTTTCGATTGCTTTCAGCAAAACACCTGCCTCTATGGCATTATAATCAAGCTCGCCGCCATAACCATATTCAAGCGCAGAAAGATTTGAAGTATAACGATGATTGCCGCCATAACCGCTCACAAAAAAGAGAGGATTTTCACGACTTTCTGATAAGCTCCCAGAAGAAATTCGTAAAGATTCTAATCTCTTATTTTGATTGTTCACATTCATCAAACCAATATGACGTAAGGCATTAGGCAAAAGGAGATAAGTCGGAACCTGCGGAACAACAACCCTAACTCCCGGCTTAGGATGAGGCTCCGGAGCTGGTTCTGGAGAAGGTTCTGGTCCTGGAATTGGATCGGGATCCGGTTTAGGTTTAACATCAGAATCTATAGATCTACTTTCAAGGCGAAAATCCCAAAATTCTCCGTTCCCTTCAACTAATCTTTGATCCATGCTTGCTTTTCCCAAATGAGACCCTGGACCATAACTATAAAGCTTATACTGATAAGGTAATTTATCTAATGCTACATAACCACCTTCCAACTGAAAAGAATCTTGCTCTGCTTGTCCAGAAACCTGAATGATTGAAATACCTTGATCATTTCCTCCCCTTCCCGTATATCCTCCTGGACTTCCTGAAACTCCACGCACCTGGAGCTTTGTTTTTCCCGAAACATCACCATGAATTAAAACACGATCAGTCTTTTGATGATCAAGAGCACCACCACTATTCAAGTATGTATTAAGGGAAATAGAGGCACCGTCCCGTGCTCTATAAACTTCACCCTTTCCCTTTCCAATACGAAGAGTTTGATAATCATCAGCAGAAGAAGATTCATGTCTTTTAAAATTAATAGAGCTCTCACCCATAAGACTAACGAGTGAAATAGAAGAATCATGAGCAGCATCATGTTGATCTTTTTGCAACGGTTGTTGTAAAATCCATTTAGAACGGCCTCCCAAATAAAGTTCGGCATTAGAATTTTTATCAACGTGTGTGCGACCTTCAAGAGTAGAAGCATCAGCCAAAACTGTTATAGAAGCACCTTCCTCAGCTTTTAATAAAAAATTCCCTGAACGAAGAGTGCTGTGCACCAACCCCACCGCACCAGAAATAATGTTTCTACCATAAAGAGCCGCATCGTCTAAAACAGAAAACTCTGTTTTATCCAAATTAACAACTTCTAATCGTGGTAAAGCTTTTTCTTCCTCTGATGAAATTTCTTCTTTTTTATCCCCACCTTCACTCCATGGCTTCTCTCCCCGCAAATAGATACCATAAGATCCCTTACCCTTTACAGTAACAGAAGAGGATTTCATATTAACTTCAGTCACAGGAATCTTTGAACCAGAATCTTCATTTGATAAATCTTTAACTTCCTGCAGAGGAATAGAATCGACTGTATTTTCTAATAATATGCCATGGACATCCATAGCACGAATAGTAGTCCCCTTTAAATTAACAGCCCCCCCTAAATCCGTATGCACAACCGCACGATCCTTACCTTTGTCACCCTTCCCAGTAATTTTAACATTCTCGAGATTTACCTCCCCACCTAACATCGAAGAAATCCCATGGCTGTTCATAAAATCAACTGATCCACCTGACATCCAAACTTCTGAATGATCATAACTTAAAAGGCTTGCGTTCCCATTAGCGGTCTTAATTTCTGTATCTTCTAAAAGAACAAACGAATTCTCTGTTGCGTCAACACCCTCATTACTTTCCTTAATCTTGCCATTTTTTACCTCAATCACGCCATCACTCGCACGAAGGGCTATAACTGTATTTTTGATAATCGGATCTTTCAAAACAATCTTACCGTTCTCTAATACATGCACCCCCACGAGAAAAATTTTATCAGCAACTTGACTACTAACAGTCACATCCTCCCCACTAACCCTTGTGCCTATTCCTTTTACCGTTATAGCAGTAGGTTCATCAGGATAGAGGGAAGCGTTTTCATTCGTAATCTTATAAGACTTATTATCAATTTTAGACTCCCCTTTAGACTCCCCGCAATTATCGCATATATAATACAACCCATTATAGTAATAAAACCCAGGATTCACTCCTCTTCCATCCGAGTGCTCATTTTTAACCGTATTATCTACATTTTTCTGATATCCGTTCTCTCCATCCACTCCACTCAGCTTACGATAATCGCTCCCCCCACGAATACCCTCATCGTTATCGCCAACATGAATCATATCAGGAGTATAATAATTCCTCCCCCCACTTTCTCCACTAAGAGGAAGCTTATGCTTATTACTCCCGCTAAGATGAGGAGAAGAATTAGCAGAGACAACTGGGATAACCTTTATAACATAAGGTTTACTATCCTTCCCCTCTGCAGCCGCATACACTTCTCTTCCATTCTGGAGCAAAGAGAGGATAGCGGTTGTACAAGCACATAAACATACATGATTTCTAAAAACTTTAATCATAGTTCCCTCGAAACTTTTCTTCCCCTCTCATTAAAAACAAAAGCACTTACAAAACACCCCATTGCACACCTCAACAATACGAAAAGTGTAACAAAAGAACATGCCTCATGCTCATCTGAACTGTGCAATGAATTATCCCAATAAATTTGGCAAAAGCTCTACGCCAAAACCACCTATAAGAGAATAGTTACAAAACACACTTTATGAGTGTATAATGCATTCTGTATTTCGTGTAAAGAAAAAATAAAACCAGTGCGTGCAATTAATTAAAAACACAATTAAACCTTGTGAACTTTAAAAATTAATCCACAAGGAGATGAATGAAACAATGATTTAAATCAGTAGAAAACAAACGCTCAAAAACGAGCTTTAGAAAACATCAAATATTATATTAGATAATATCAATACAGTACCAAAAAGGATAACGTAACGCATACCGGTCTGCTGAACGCTTAAAAAGCCGATAAAAGCGAAGCACTCTATCGCATCAGTAGCAGCATAAATTTTAAGAAAGTTCGCTTTAGCGGAGAAACGTGCTCTCATGCATAAAACAAACTATGTCTTTTTTGCTTAATAAAGAAGACGAGATTTTTTAAGAATAACACAAGTTGTTATAAAGAAAAAAGGCAGCACAATGTGCTGCCTTTTCTAAAAAGGTACATAGTGTACCTTATATTAAAACTGATAACGTACTCCTCCGGAAAAACTTGTTCCCGAAAAACCAGCCTTATTAAGCTTATGTTGATAGAGAATATCAGCATGCAGAGAGAACTGTGGCAACAATTTGGCATTAAAACCTAATCCAGCCTCTAGAGAAGAACCAAAAGCTCCTAACTTGAAAGCATCATTGAAATGCACAGACTGTTTTCCTTCAAAACCATGAGCAAGATAAAGCTTACCATAGAAAGCAATAGCATTCACGCCTTCAGAACCTGTAGGAATCTTGGTTAAGCGTCCACCAACACGTGCTACCCACTGATTAAGGTTACCCATTTCAATATCAAAATTGTCAATATCACGAGCTTTATTAAACTGGAGATGTTGATACACAACCTGAACCTGCGGATCAAAGACAAAACCCTTATATCCTGTCGCAATTGTCTGACCACCAGCTAAAGAAACACTCAAAGGATTACCTTTTAATGTTGCTGTTTTACCCCGTGCAAGAGTGAGAACATCACCTTTGAACAGACCATAGGATAAAAGACCGTCGACATAGAAGCCAGCATTATGCTGCATGCTACCATATACCGTAGCAGTCCATTTATCAAATGCACTCTTCTGGCTTTGCTCAACATTCAAAGGCTGCAGAGAAAGTTTTCCATAAGTTCCCATAACGCCAAAGGATATAGCACTGTCAGCATTTTCAATAGTTTGCAGCAGAACACCTGCCTCTACACCATTATAACTAAGATCACCTCCGTAACCATATTCAAGTGCGGAAAGATCTGAAGCATAACGGTAACTTCCACCATAGCCGCGCAAGTATAAAGCGGGATTTTCACGAACCTCTACCATTCCTGTAGAAGTCATCCGTAACGTCTCCAACTGCTTATTTTGATTGCTAATATCCATCAAACCAGCGTGGAATACGCTATTAGGCAAGACAAGATAAGTTGGAACCTGTGGAACAACAGACCTTACAAATTGTTCAGGAAGGGCAGCAGATCCAACAGACTTAACATACTGATTTTCTAGACGGAAGTTCCAAAATTCTCCACCATCCTTAACAAATTTCTGTTGCACATGCTCCTGTTTCGAAGTCGCTTCTGGACCATAAGCACGAAGAGTATATTTATAAGGTGAGTTTCTCAGTGCAACATAATTGCCATCGAGTTGGAAAGAGTCTTTCTTTGCTTGACCATAGACCTGAATAATTGAAACAGTATGAGCAATCTTGGCATTCGCTTTACCATCTCCTACATTGCCCGCATCACCTCGTACATGTATTTTTGTTTTTCCAGAAACATCACCATGAATGACAAGCCGATCAGTGACTTGCTGATTACTCGGATCACGAGGATTTAAACGTGCATTGAGATGAATTGCAGCATTACCCTGTGCCGCATAAACTGTTCCTTTCCCATTTCCAATATGGAGAGTCTGATATTTTCCTTCAGATTCCGAAGATGCAAAATCAATAGTACTATTTACAAGACTTACAGAAGAAATGCATGAATCCACACATCCTAAATCTGGAGTACCCAAATTCCTCTGTGCACTTCTTTTTAGAATCCACTCTGATTGATTAATTAAATCTAATTTTGCATAAGAACTTTTATCAACGCGCACATCGCCTTTAACAATAGAACTATCAACCAAAACCGATATATTGGAATCATTGTCAGCCTTCAATAACAAGTCACCAACAAGAGTTGTTTTATTTTCTAATGAAACATGACCACCAGAATTATTACCATAGATCGCTATACCACTTGCAACTTCAAAATCAGTTTTTTTCAACGAAACTGTCCCTGTTATGCTTATAGGTGTTTTCTCCTGTTTGGATACAGTACTCCGCTTAACAACAATTGCTTTCTCAGTTGCTAAATCCTCACTTCGATTTTGTTGACTCGCTTCTTTCTGTATTAGTCCATCAAAATATATGCCGTAGACTCCGTCACCTTCCACCCTAACAGTTGAAGACTCGATATTTGCATGATTCGTAGTAGGACGAACCTCAGAAGATCTCCTTCTCCTAGAAGAGCCGGTCTCAACCACATTATCATCAGACTTCATAATCCACAAAGCATGAGCATCAGTCACAACATTCCCATTCTTAAAATCAACAGAACCATTATCACTCAACAGAAAAGCTGCACGCCCAAAGTTATCTGCGGAATCTAACTTACCCTGTCCTTTTTTCGCAGTAATATTAACTTTGTCTAACTCAACGCTTCCCCCAGCTTCTGACCTCACAGCCACTCCTTTTGCCAAAGTAATAGCCCCAGAGTCCATAGACACCTTACCAGCCAGACTTACCAAACCAGCCGCAGCCAAATCCCCGGTTACGTTAATTTTCGTATCCTTTAAATTAACAGATGATCCAGAACCCGCCAAAGCGCCTACATAAAGCGCATCGACTGTCCCACCAGTCATCTTAACCTTTCCACCACTTTGCGCTTCAAGCCCAATCACAGAAGATTGGATTTTTGATTTTTTATCCAAAATAACTTCTGCCTTGTCTTCTGCAAGCACAGCACTCACGAGCTTTGATGTAGTAAAATCAACATTATTTTTACTATTAGAAGAATCCGCACCACTAACAGTAGTACCCTCTAACTTGATAACTGTATTCGGATTTCCTGCATGCATAGAATGTTGAGTTGCCTCACTTGCCTTCAGTGTCTTCCCTGTTATTGTCCGCGATTTACCATCTCTACACAAATAAGAAGTCTGTGATCCCCTCTCACTATTATTATTCTCCGTATCACCACATGTAGAAGAAATCGTTTCCTTACCAGAATTATTAAGCACATGAACACGTCCAACAGGTCCACTAGAAGATGCAACAGGCTTTACAGAAACCTCAGAAGAAGGCTTTATGGAAGCTGCTGATTTTATAGATGGAATCTTATTCGATATAGTGTGCCCAGATGATACAGAAACCCCATCTGTCGATATCACAGAAATCCCACCTCGATCAGATCTCGCTGCTGAATCAGCTCCTAAAGATATTAAATTTAACGAACTTCTACCTCTAGATGAAGGAGATAAATTGGATGAAACAGTATATACGCTATGCCCAGATGTCCCCGATCTTGCAAGATTATTAGATGCGCCCCCCTCAGATACAGCAGAAGCAACAGAAGGCGTAGTAGAAGAAGGAACAGACGTTACAGTTTCAGATGTTCCAGCCCCACCCTGATCAGTAGATGCGCCCCCCTCAGATACAGCAGAAGCAACAGAAGGCGTAGTAGAAGAAGGAACAGACGTTACAGTTTCAGATGTTCCAGCCCCACCCTGATCAGTAGATGCGCCCCCCTCAGATACAGCAGAAGCAACAGAAGGCGTAGTAGAAGAAGGAACAGACGTTACAGTTTCAGATGTTCCAGCCCCACCCTGATCAGTAGATGCTCCCCCCTCAGATACAGCAGAAGCAACAGAAGGCGTAGTAGGAGAAGGAACAGACGTTACAGTTTCAGATGTTCCAGCCCCACCCTGATCAGTAGATGCTCCCCCCTCAGATACAGCAGAAGCAACAGAAGGCGTAGTAGGAGAAGGAAGAGGCGTTACAGCTTCAGATTCTCCAATCTCTACGTATCTATCATATCCACCTTCTGTATGGTCTTCATTACCTGTCTCAGTTTGATGAACTACAGAATTCACACCAACCGTATCAGAAGTACTATAGCCTACTATATCATATTCTGCTTCATTCTGACTAACCGTTTGACTCGGATCAACATTAAGAAGGGAAATACCTACACTTCCATCTGTTGTATGCAGTCCTTCATAATATCTCAAATCTCCCCCCAAAATATAAGGATCCGTCCCCCTATTACTTCCATCAACACTCCCCCCAGTTGTCAAAACATGTAGAGAAGGAGGTAAAGGATTTGATATTGTAGAAGGCTCATTTCCAACCTCTTCATGATTTATATCACCTGTATCAGATCTCCTAAGTAATGCGGGGTCGCCATTCGTACTAGAAGTAATAACTCGATTAGGTGGTGTAGATTCAGAAGTTCCAGATGGAAGAGTTGATCCTACAGAAGAATTATCTACCTCACTTCCCACAGTTTCACGCAATTGCACGGAAGGAATATTTACTCCCGCCCTCTCCCTATTGCCACCTACGAAAGAAATAGAATTACGCTCATAGAGCAAATTTTTATCTTCTAAACGAAAATCCCAAACATCTTTACTGCCCTTAACCAAAGCCTTATCGAAATACTGCATTTTCGAAGGAATAGTTGGACCATAAGCACGAAGAACATACTGATAAGGAGTTCCGAGCGTAACATAATTACCATCTAAACTAAAAGAGCTTTCTTCTGCCCTTCCAAAAACTTGAATAAGTGAAATACTATATCCCTTACTATTATTGTTATCGCTGCTACCCAAACCTGCTCCTTGTACCCTCACCTTTACTTTAGTTTGCCCAGAAACATCACCATGAATCAACAGTCTATCAGAATTTCGACCAATGACCTTACCAGATACATCTACGGCCTTACCAGATACATCTACATTGAACTGAATTGAAGAAGTTCCCTTAGCACTGTAAACAGTGCCCTTTCCTTTTCCGATGCGAAGAGTTTGATATACAGTAACAGCCTTTCCACCGTTAGAACCCTCACTATTTCTCTTTTGTGAAGTAAAAAATTCAATAGCACTATCTTGAAGACTCACAGATGAAATACATGAATCTATACAATGCCGATCGACATCTTCTGAATCTTCATAGGAACTTTTTATTACCTGCCAGTCTGCTTTATTGGATAAAAAAAGCCTAGCATGAGATTTATCATCAAAACGAGTAGCACCTGCAATGGTAGATTTGTCAGCAAAAACAGATAAATCAGAATTTTTAGCTTTCAACAAAAGAGCACCCGAAACTTCCGATTCATTTTGCAAAAAAACGTAACCATTCAAACCATCACCGTAAATAGCGATACCCTCTGGAACTTTGAGAGTAGTCTTTTCTAAAAGAACCTCATGTGGCACCGGATCCACAGACTGTGTCCCATTACCCCGACGATCAAAGTCTATACCATAAGACTTTTTACCTGGAACCTCAATAAATGAAGATTTTATAACAGCATTTAAATTCAAGAAATTAGAGAATGGATCAATGCCAAGGGCACTCTCTTTCTGTATTCTAGCCTTATAAATAGAAGAAGAAATATCATTAAAAGCTTTGGGGAAACTATTGGAAGAACTATGGGAAGAACGAAAATAAACAGGAAGATCTTCCTCACCATTTTCATCTTCAAACTTAACAAAATAAGTGTCTATATCTTCTTGCATATTTCGTACAATATTGCTTGGAACATTTGGACCAATCTGCAAAAAAACAGTATTTGGAACATTAAAACTCCCATTATTAAACGAAATATAACCATCACGTGATAGAAAAGCAATGCGCCCAACATCTTGAGAAGAATCATCCCTATCAGAATCTTCCGGACCCACCCGCTCTCTACTCCTCCCCCCTGCCTGTATCTGTGCAGCATCATTTATTTTAGAAACATTGTCTTGAATTGTAACATTATCCAATAGAACAATTCCCATTTCTGAAGCGATAACCCCTACCGTTGTACTTCCTAAAGAAAGTGTTCCTCCTTTCATCTCTATTACAGATTTATCATCACTCCACAGACCAATTATATCTGCTTTAACATTTGCATTTTCCAAAAGAATCACACCTTGTTTTGAAGCCATAGCATTCACATAACTGCTGTGAAGGGAACCACTATTCATAGTAACCTTTCCATAACTAGAAGCTCCAATCCCATAAGCAAATCCCTCAACCACTGTATCTTTCAAATTAATCTCAGCGCCAAATTGAGACTTACCATCCGCAAATACAGAGCCCCTACCTTCACCCTGAAACAGAATTTTATTGTCAACCACCTTAATATCTGCACCTTCTTCAGCAACCACGGATATCCCAGATACATTAATCACTGTAGACAAAGGACCTGTTACATATATAGCACGTTCATACCTTCCTGCTTTAAGCTGAGTTTTACTACTACCCGCACCTTGTCCAAGTGTATGTGTAGCACCATCATCACAGAAAATAGACGCTCTAGACGGAGATTCTTTGGCTGAAGAACAAGGCGGTAACAATGCTGGTACTGATTCTACTAAAGGACTCGGTTGCCCAGAACCAGAGACACCGCCAGTGCCAGCGCCGCTAGGAACACCGCCAGTGCCAACGCCGCCAGGAACACCGCCAACGCCAACGCCGCCAGGAACACCGCCAACGCCAACGCCGCCAGGAACACCGCCAACGCCAACACCGCCAGGAACACCGCCAACGCCAACGCCGCCAGGAACACCGCCAACGCCAACACCGCCAGGAACACCGCCAACGCCAACACCGCCAGGAACACCGCCAACGCCACCAGCGCCAGGAACACCGCCAACGCCACCAGCGCCACCAAGTCCACCAGCACCAACGCCGTCAAGGGCACTACTAGCTACTCGTGGTGCGGGAGGTGCGGGGTCTTCTGCTGCTTTAGGTGCAGAAGACTTTGATGAACTTCCCCAACCCAGATATGACAATCCAGTTGACCACCAAGCTTGCCCCATAGAAGCATCTACACCTTGTAAAAAGAAGAAAGCACTTGTTGTCAGTGCGTACAGACTTGTACGCTTTTTAAATACATTGGTCATATGTTAAACTTTCTAAATAATGTTGCAAAAACACTAGAATTAAGTGAAAATGAGGTAAGTGAACAATTTGTAACATATGTTAGTCAACTTTACAACATAGTGTTATTTATTTGCGCTTCATTTTGTGCATAAAAATACCAAAGTTAAGTTTTTAAGTGCGCAAACCCTTGTAATATTAGATAAAAGGATAAAATTACGATGATAAAATATATGAAACGGATGACTTCTGTTTTACTGGTTGCAACCAGCTTTGCAACAGCTTTATGGACACAGACGAGTATTGCAAATACGAGTACTCAAACAAATGTAACAATTAATCATGTTTCAGGCACGACTCCTGTTCCCGCTTCTCCGCAAAAGGTTGTTGTGTTTGATATTGCCTCTCTTGATAATATGAATCGCCTTGGTATCAAAGCGGTTATCGGTATTCCTGAAGGTAAAAAACCATCCTATCTGCAACAATTTGATGATGCAAAATATGAAAAAATTGGTACCCTTTTTGAACCCGATTATGAAAAAATTGCCACCCTTCAACCTGATTTGATTATTATTTCCTCCAGAACTCAAGCAAAATATAATGATTTATCCAAAATCGCTCCAACAATTGATCTAACTGTAGGAAATGAAAACTCTCTTGCAGATATTGAACGGAATTTGTCTATCCTTGGCAAAATTTTTGGCAAAGAAAAAGAAGCTGCAGAAGAAATTGCAAAACTCAATGAAACTTTAGCTGAAGTTCGTAAAAATACTAAAGGAAAAGGCCAAGGTCTTGTACTCATGACTTCTGGTGGAAAAATCAGTGCCTTAGGACCAAAGTCACGTTTTGATATTTTGCATTCCGCTTTCGGAATTGCCCCTGCAACCGATAAACTCACTGTACAAAAACATGGACAGCTCATTTCTCCTGAATTTATTCTTGAGACAAATCCTGATTGGTTGTTAGTGATTGATCGCGATGCCGCAATTGGACGGGAAGGGCAATCCGCAGCACAATTGCTTAACAATGAGCTTGTTCACCGCACAACAGCAAGCAAACAAAACCAAGTTATTTATTTGGACTCTTGGAGCTGGTATCGTGCAAGTGGTGGTTTAACGGGACTCTTTGAAACCGCTAAGCAGATCAATGAAGCCTTTACAAAGAGCAAATAAGCGTACAAAAGAGCTTGCTTGCTATATAAATAAAATTTAAAAGCAGAGATTGTTTATTAAGCAGTCTTTGCTTTTTTTAATTTTGTTAGAAAATGATTTAACGTGAAGAATTACTGGATAACCATAACACTTCTCATTCTCCTGTCTATCCTCAGCATTTTTGTTGGTTATTCTGATGTCACACCTTCTGACCTTTTCGCAGCCGATCCCCATGCGTGGCTTATTTTTTGGCAAACCCGTCTTCCTCGTACCATTGCAATCCTTTTAGTAGGTGCATCACTTGCACTTTCAGGTATGATTATGCAACTATTGACACGCAATCGCTTTGTCGAACCATCAACCGCTGGAACTGTTGAATCTGCTTCCCTTGGTATTCTTTTTATTATGATTTTTCTGCCCGATATTTCTGTTTTAGGAAAAATGGTCGTTGCGACACTTTTTGCCATGACAGGCACTTTACTTTTTATGTTTTTATTGCGCCGCATTCCTCTAAAATCTGCTCTCATTGTACCCCTTACAGGGATTATGCTAAGCTATATCATTGGCTCTTTAACCAATGCCATTGCAGATTATGAAATGTTACTTCCCTCTCTTCAAGCTTACTTATTTGGCAGTTTTTCAATGGTTCTTGAAGGAAAATATGAGCTCTTATGGCTATCCCTTCCCCTTTGTATTCTGGCCTATTGTACTGCTGATCGCTTTACGGTTGCAAGTTTGGGAGAAGATTTAACCAATAACCTTGGATTGAATTATCGTGTTGTCATGTTTTTTGGTCTTTTTATTGTCGCCTCAATCACTGCTGTTGTTGTCTGTACCATTGGCCGTATTCCTTTTGTTGGACTCATTGTGCCCAACCTTGTGTCAAATTTCATGGGCGATAATATGCGCCGTACCGCTCCTTGGGTGGCCATCAGCGGTGCAGGATTGGTCTTGATTTGTGATCTTGTAGGACGAATAATTCATCCCTCTCTTGAAATTCCCATAAGCACTATGATGGGTGTAATCGGTAGTTTTATTTTTATGATACTGCTTTTACGCTGGAGAAAGCGTCTTGGATAGAAGAAGAAAAACAATATGTGTACTAACAACACTTATCATCATAGCATGTACTGTCATTAGTCTTTACATGACGTGGAATATCAATGTTTATACATGGACATTTCGTCTTACAAAACTTTCCTCTCTGCTTCTTATTGCCTATGCAATAAGCGTTTCTACGGTTTTATTTCAAACAATCGTTAATAACCGTCTTCTTACCCCTTCAATTATGGGATTTGATCAGCTTTATATTTTAATAAAGACTGTTCTGATATATTTTGTAGGCTCTCTTTCTTTGCCCTTTTTAAATGAAGAAGGACAACTCATTCTCGAAGCCCTCATTCTTATTCTTTTTTCAATAAGCCTTTTTCGCTGGCTCTTTTCAGGAAGCCTAAAAGGACTTCATTTGACGCTTTTAATTGGTGTTGTTTTAGGCGGCTTCTTTTTCAGTTTACGGATGTTTATGCAATTGCAACTAAATCCAGACCAAATGATGAATTTAACGGATATTATGTTTGCAAATTTTAATAAATTTAATACATCACTCATAAGCTTTGCCACAATCATTGTCTTCATTGTGAGTCTGATTGGATGGCATTCCCGTCATCTTCTTGATATTTTGGCTTTGGGACGTGATAATGCTCTTAATCTTGGCGTTAACTACCACAAAAGTGCGACAGCTGTCCTTATTTTTGTTTCCATTCTCGTTTCCATTTCTACCGCATTAGTAGGCCCAGTCACCTTTTTTGGACTGTTGGTTGCCAACCTTTCCTATGAACTTTCTCCTCAAGCAAAACACAGTGTTGTTGTGCCGATTGCAATATTATTAGCGATTATTTGTTTGGTGGGAGGACAATTTATTTTAGAACAAATTTTTCACATGGCAGGACATTTAAGTTTTATCATTGAATTTTGTGGGGGTATTGTTTTCTTAATATTACTGATGAAGGGAAAACTAAAATGATTGAGATCAATCACCTTTCCAAGGCTTACGGAGCACGATTGATTATCGATAATTTATGCCTTCATCTTCCCAAAGGGGGGATTATTTCTCTCATTGGGCCCAATGGTTCGGGAAAATCAACTCTTTTAATGCTGATAAGACGTCTTTTGCCACACCATAATGGTACAATTCATATCGACGGCTTTGATATTGATACAATGCCCCACGATATTTTGGCTCAAAAACTCTCAATTCTGCGTCAAGATAATCCTTTATCCTTCCGTTTAACCGTGTACGATTTAGTAAGTTTCGGACGCTATCCTTATTCAAAAGGCTGGTATACACATGAAGATAAACAATTTATCGACAGTTCGCTACGCTATCTCGGCTTACAAGATTTAAAAGATCATTTTTTAGATGAGCTTTCTGGCGGTCAGCGTCAACGCGCTTTTATAGCCATGGTTATCTGCCAAGATACTGATTATCTTCTCTTAGATGAACCATTAAACAATCTGGATATGAAACATGCCGTTTCTATGATGAAGCAGTTACGCCGCACAGCTGATGAACTGAAAAAAACCATCCTTATTGTCATGCACGATATTAATTTCGCCTCATCTTATTCAGATATGATTGTTGCACTAAAAAATGGAAAAGCAGCCTATTGTGGAACTCCCAAAGAAATTATGCAACCAGAAATCCTTAAAGACATTTATGATGTTGATATTCAAATTAAAACAATCAATGACATTCCTATCGCCCTTTATTATCGATAATCTAAAGATTTTTTGCGCTTGCCTACACTGTAGAATCTGCTAGAGATGATAAAATTGGCTTATTGGGGAATAGTTTAATGGTAGAACAGCGGACTCTGACTCCGTCAATCTTGGTTCGAATCCAAGTTCCCCAGCCAGTGTTGTATGTATGTAGCTTGTTGTAGCTTTGTAGCTTGCCAGTGTAGCTTGCCAGCGGGTTTTGTATATTTTGCCACTAGGTTTTGTACCAATTTATTTTTTTTCAAAGAGTTTTAAAG